>NZ_CDRZ01000269.1 GCF_000946815.1 Syntrophaceticus schinkii
ATATTCGTTCATAATCTAATGCCGTCTCGACTTCTTACCAGTTCTAACCCGATGGGCTCAAAATCGCTCTCACGCTTCCCTCTATCAACTGAGCAGGCCTCGTGTGTACCCCAAACTCAATCCGATCCCGGTTGTCGTGAATCTTATCTTCTTGTTTGGCTGGTAGGGTAATTGACCCCTTTTCTTCAAGTTTCTTTAAAAGCTGTAGGCATGAAGCTGTCTTGTTCCGACCATTCGGTGTTACCCAATCTAAGTTCTCACAGACCGTATTTGCTAGCTCGGTAAGGCTTAGTTTCGGAAACATGCGTATTATTTCCTTAACATCTTGCAGTTCCTGTTCGGTGAAATATCTGCCGCTTACCAAGACTTGGTTGTCGTATTGTTTTGTCATAGTGCAGGCCCCCTTTGATAATAACCCACACTATTGTCTCATAATTAATTACCGCTGTCCAGGTTCCTTTTTCGATAAAATATTTCTTCTAGTCTCTGGAAACCTTGTCGGGCATAGTAGTTAGAGGCTATGCGTCAGTTCTGGTATCCCTGAAGTTATTATACTATCTTTTCCCACAAATAGCGCAGGATTATACGCAGCAGTCCAGCTGCTGGAACAGCAAAGATAAGCCCTAAGGGGCCTGCCAGATAGCCTCCAATCAGAAGAACCAGAACTGTAGCGACAGGGTGTAGACCCACTCTGTCTCCAAGTAACCTGGGAGCGAGAAAACTGCCTTCGAACTGTTGGACTATTATATAAATTACCAGCATGGCAATGCCCTTCCAGTAGCTGATGGTAAGGGCAAGACCAACCACCGGTATGGCCGCCAGCAGCGGACCAAAATAGGGGATCAAGTCGAGAACAGCTGTAAATAATCCTATGAGGACAGCAAAAGGCATATTGATCAAGGCAGCCCCTGCTCCTGTTAACAAACCCACGATTGCTGAGACGAGCAGGTGACCCCTGAGAAACTGGCTGAAAATGAGATCCCCTTCACGAATAAGAAACTGCAAGTCATTCCGGCAGCTGGGTGGAAGAAAAGCAAGAACGGTCTTTTTGATATGATCGGAATCTTTGATGAAATAGTAGGCGAGAAAGGGAGCAAGTATAAGACTGGGAAGAAGGGATATTGCCCCGATCAGACCTTGGGCAAACCCGCGTATCCCCTGAAGCAAACCTTTGCGAATGTGACCCACTGTCTCCCTTAGGATTTGCCGGCCTTCAGCCGGTAAGCTGATGCGCTTTGATAGACTGTCGAAATATCCCTGTGCCTTTTCCCATGTCTCCACATAAACAGGGAGTATTCTGCCAAAGGCCTTGGCTTCATTAAAGGTGGCGGGAATAAAAAAAGCAATAAAAATATATACAAGAAATAATCCGGCCGCATATACAGTGATAATAGCCGTGGATCGCTTAACCCCCCTTGCCTCAAGACTGCGGACAAGGGGGAAAATCATGTACGCCATCAAAGCGGCAATTGCAAAAGGAACCAGCAGGGGACGAATGTAATATAAGAATGCCCCCACGGCCAGCCCTATCAGAGAAAGGATAATAATGCGCAGGGTACGGTGCTGCATCAACACGTTATCGCCGCTAGCGGCGCATCATCTCCATCACTCCTCGGGAAATCCCGCGCAGGACACGCATTGTATTATCACCAACCCGGCGTGACTGCAGCAATGCCTTTCTATTTGGGGTTTGGCGGGATGCAAAAAATGATCCAAGAAGTGCTCCCAGAAACCCACCTGTGATCAAGCCATTAAAATAATTGCGCTTTGCCAACTCTCTCACCTCTCTTGATCATAGTTAAGATAAATCATCCCCTGTAGTATTTAATGCCATAAGATTGCCATCTTCGGTGATCTCATAAACCTCAGATTCTCCACCGGCACTGAATTCAACATAGCAGGACCAGCAGTAATACTGATCTGCGCCTACTTTCCCCGTCTGTCTACCACGGCATATCGGACACTGCATTCTGACCACCTCTGTCTGTACCGGTAAATCCGGTGATAATAGCTTCCTTTCCCCAGGATAAAACCATTTCCGGCGAAATAATCATTCTGCCGGAGAGAAGATCCCCCCACAACTCCTGTTGACAATTCGTACCCCAACAATTTACCCTCATCTGCATCAAAAATTACATCTTTGAGTGTTCCCAGATTATTTCCGTCCTGGGACAAAACCAGCTCCCCTCCTGTTTGGTTCACACTTCTGAGACACGGGGACGGTTCTCGCGTCTCACTGGGTATACCGCTATCCTCTTTAGGAAGCGGGAATGCTTCTCGCATCTCACAGAGTGATACGTCATCCTCTTGAAGAACTTCCCGTCCGGAAACAGTGATGGCATCTGTCCCGATACTGCTGATCTCAGCAAAGGGAAGGCAGTGATCACCCACTACCAGGCAGCAAATCCTCATATCCCGGTGGCTCCAAAGAATATCATCCACAACTCCAATTTCATCCCCGGTATCAAGGCTCACCACCGGCAATCCGATAATTTCCCTGCCTTTTTGCAATTGATACCCCTTCTCCCTGATAAAGTCTAAGTTTTCTTTATTATTACCGCCCTGACAAAAAAAATGCACCCCTTTTTCAAGCGCATCCTGTTTACCATCATCCGCCGGGACACTTTTAGACGAAACATCGAACTAAAGTTGTGGCCGTCAACTCTTGGGAAGAAGGAGTAAGGCCAACTGGCATCCTTCGATGAAACAGAATCCCATGACTTCAGTCGCGGGAATACGTCAACGGATTGGCCTGTGGATAATACCTCCTCCCAGCACCAGGTCATCTTCATAAAAAACCACCGCCTGTCCAGGTGTTACCGCCTTTTGCGGCTGGGAGAACCTCACAATGATTTCTCCCTCTTCTCCAGGAGAAAGTACTGCCTCAGCAGGAGAAGAGGCATACCTGATCTTTACCTGGGCCGGATAAGGTTCAAGCAGGGATTCCAGAGCAATGAGGTTCACATCCCTGGCTGTCAGCCCAGGAACCATCAGGTCTTCTCGATTTCCCACCACCAGGGTGTTGCCAACAGGGTCTATTTCCACTACATAGGCGGGGGATCCCAGAGCAAGCCCTAAGCCGCGCCTCTGGCCGATAGTATAATTAGCGACACCCCGATGCTCGCCAACGGGTTTTCCCTGTATATCATAAATAATTCCCGGTTCCGCCGCCTGGGGGACACTCTTCAGTAAAAAGCGACGGTAATCATTATCAGGAATAAAACAGATCTCCTGGCTATCCTTTTTTCCGGCGAATGGTAGTCCTGCGCGCTTAATGATGCTGCGCACCTCATCCTTACGGTATTCCCCAAGTGGAAATTTAAGATAGGGAAGTGTATCCTGTTGCAGTGTATACAATACGTAGCTCTGGTCCTTTTGAGAGTCAATGCCTTTTTTTAATACCCAGCGCCTGCGCATGCAGTCATAATTCACCCGCACATAATGACCGGTTGCCATGTAATCCGCCCCCAACTTGCGCGCACAGTCGAACAGTGCCCTGAACTTGATCTTCCTGTTACAGACAACACACGGATTTGGGGTGCGTCCAGCCAGGTACTCCCTGCAGAAATAATCGATCACATTTTCCTGGAAAACACTCTGCAGATCACAAACATAATGGGGAATACCCAGCAATCCGGCAGCCCTCCGCGCATCCTCAACAGCAGATGAGCCAGATAGTTCGCCAGACATAAGCTTCATCGTAATGCCGCAAACATTATACCCATCTTCTAAAAGCAAGAAGGCGGCAGCTGAACTGTCAACCCCACCGCTCATAGCAACAAAAACCGTTTTACTCATCTATACCTCCACGACCTGCACCGGGGACGGTTCCTGGCGCATTTCTGTTTCTGTTCTTGGATCAAGGGGACGAGTGGACCAGGGGGACAGTTCTCCTGATCTCTCCTGATCTAAAACTAAAATTATCAAAGTACGGTTCTCGGGACTCTCGTGATCTCTTCACCGATAACAGAGCCGTCATTTTCCAACGACCAACCCAAAACGCGGAGGTCGGAGACCAGAAGCCGGAGGTCTTAGTGACCAATGATCTGTGTTCTGTTGATCCCAACGACCAACCACTAACCACCAATCACTAATCTATGCCTGATCTCTTCTAAGCTTTTCCACTAAATCTGTGAGAACACCCAGAACATAATCAATATCATCAACAGTTGTAGACCGTCCCACGGTCATTCTGATGGTTCCTGCCCCCTCTTCCTGTGAGAGGCCGATGGCCTCCAGCACATGGGACAACTGCGAAGACCCGGAGCTGCAGGCTGAGCCTGTGGAAACAGCGATCCCCTCCTGGTCGAGCCCCACAAGCAGACACTCCCCTTTGGCGCCGCGAAAACTGACATTGACATTATGGGGAAGTCTTTTTTCAGGGTGCCCATTTATTTTTGCATCAGGTATAAGTGCTTTGATGCCTTGAATTAAGCGGTCGCTCAATTGCTTATATCTCCTGCTTTCATATAGATGTTCACTGGCTGCGATTTCAGCAGCCTTACCCAGCCCTATGATACCTGGGAGATTTTCCGTTCCCGGCCGGCAGGTTTTTTCCTGCCCACCCCCATGAATAAGGGGTTTAAGTTCTACCCCCTGTCTAATGTAAAGCGCTCCTGCTCCCTTTGGCCCGTAAATCTTATGTGCTGAAATGGAGAGCAGATCAACATTTAGGTCATCTACATTAATAGGAAGGTAACCCGCAGTCTGGACTGCATCAGTGTGAAAAATGATACCATGTTTGCGGGCAACTTTTCCGATTTCGGGTACAGGCTCGATGGTTCCGATCTCATTATTGGCATGCATGATCGTTATCAAAATGGTATCCCGACGAATCGCTTTTTTAATCATCACCGGGATCCACAACCCCATCTTTATCTACAGGTAGAAATGTCACCTCAAACCCATTTCGGGCAAGCATCTGACAGGGGTCAATGACCGCATGGTGTTCGATGGTTGAAGTGATAATATGTCTGCCCCGCTCTTGATAGGACAAGGCGGTTCCCATAACAGCCAGGTTGTCTGCCTCAGTGCCTCCGCTGGTAAAGATGATCTCCTGTTGTCCTGCCCCCAGTAAACGGGCAACCCTCTCCCGCGCAACTTCCAGGTGCTGCTTTGCTGCACGGCCGTAAAAATGAAGGCTGGAAGGATTGCCAAAATGCGTCTCCAGCACCTTGTGCATCTCCTGTAAAACACTGGGATGAACTGGAGTTGTAGCTGCGTGATCAAGATAAACCTGTCTCCTTGTTGTCATTATCCTACCCCCTTACAATAGATGTCGGAAACCAGAAGTCGGAAGTCAGAGGGATCCATTAACAGTCTTGATCAGTAGAATGCCCTATTGATCCTGATCGTGTAATATTACTTTTTTAGGCAACAGGGATCACAAGAACCGTCAGACTGTGTAAAAACCATTGCGCCCTTTTCCATCCCCCCATTTACGATCAAATTCCGGTTGTTTTTAGGGATAAGGAACACCAATTACCCGCTATTTCAGTTATACCCCCCACTTCTGACCGCTGAACTGGTGATTTTGGGAGGTATCACACAGTCTGCCGTCCCAGTGATCCAACATAAAGCAATAAAGCAAGCCTGGCCCCGTCATCTTTTTCTTCCAACACCTAACGATCAACCACCAACGACTAACTTATTTTATGTTTCCTTCTTTTGTAATGTTTCAAGGAAAGCCTTGATATACTTTTCCCTTCCGGATTCAGACGGTTCATAGTATTTACGTCCCTGCAAAGGATCGGGTAGATACTGCTGGGGAACGTAGTTTCCTTTATAATGATGTGGATAGAGATAACCCTCTCCGTGCCCCAAACTTTTCGCTCCATAGTAACTGGTATCCCGCAGGTGTTTAGGTACTTCCCCTAAATCCCCTTTCTCCAGATCGCGCAATGCCTGTCCAATACCCTTATAAACACTGTTGCTCTTAGGAGCACAAGCCACATAAAGTGCCGCTTCAGCTAGAAGCAGTCTTCCCTCTGGCATCCCGATATGTTCCACACCCCGTGCTGCTGCCTCTGCTACTACCAAAGCCATGGGATCCGCAAGCCCCACATCTTCAGCGGCATGAATCACGATCCTCCTGGCAATAAAACGGGGGTCTTCTCCCGCTTTCAACATGCGGGCGAGCCAGTGCAAAACGGCATCCGGGTCGGAGCCTCTCATGGACTTTATGAAAGCGGAAATGACATCATAATGTTTATCCCCTTCCCGGTCATAGATAACAGGTGCCTGCTGGACAGCAGCAGCGGCTTCCTCAAGTCCGATGTGAATTTCTCCATCTGGCCCCGGTGGTGTGAGGTGTACTGCCATCTCCAAGGCATTAAGTAAAAACCGCGCATCTCCTCCGGAGAGACGAATCCAGTGTTCCCTTGCCTCAGTGTCTACCTCTAACTGCAGCTTTCCAAGCCCCCTTTCCGGATCAGAAAGGGCACGCTCTAATACTTTATTTAAATCCTCAGGTTTCAGTGGATAAAAGGAAAGGACGCGTGTTCGAGACAGCAGAGGGGAATTAACTGAAAAATAGGGGTTTTCCGTTGTGGCACCGATTAAAATCACGATGCCCTGCTCCACCGCCGGCAACAATACATCCTGCTGTGCCTTGTTAAAGCGATGGATTTCATCGATAAATAGTACGGTTTTTTGATTATAAAATTTTAAACGATCCCGAGCCTCCTGCAGCACCTTACGCAGTTCACCGACACCGGTGCTGGTGGCATCGACCTGAACAAAGACCCCCTTGGATGAACGCGCGATGATCTTGGCCAGTGTCGTCTTGCCTGTTCCGGGAGGGCCATAAAATATCGCGGAAAAGGGGCTGTCCGCCATTAGAGCTGTACGCAGCAGCTGACCAGGAGCAACCAGGTGATCCTGGCCAGCAAACTCCTCAATGGTATCCGGCCGCATTCTATATGCAAGGGGGCCCTCCTCTTCCAGAGCCTTCTTCTGGGCATAATCAAACAGGTCCACCGGAAACACCCTCTTTTTTACTTCCTGTTAATGTTTATAATTTAGGCCAAATGCTCGTCAATAAAGCGAGCTATTTCTCGCTTTGGGCGAAATCCGGTGATTCTGGTAACCTCATTGCCCTCCTTGAACAGGATCATCGTTGGAATGCTCAATATCCCGAACTTTTCTGCGGTTTCTCTGTTTTCGTCCACATTGAGCTTAGCAATCTGTATCCGTTGCCCATAATCCTGAGCAAGTTCTTCTATTACTGGGGCGAGCATCTTACAGGGTCCGCACCAACCTGCCCAAAAATCTACAAACACCGGAAGCTCAGCATCTTTCAGATGTGCGTTAAAATTCTGATCGGTTAAAGTGATAATTTCAGCACCCATCATCTAGCCCTCCTCCTGGCTTTTCCTAAAGGATATAATTATCCCAGTGCCTCTGTCAAGAGCCATCAATTCACTCCTCCATTCCATGAGTATATTAATTGTTCCAGCACACTTTCTGGTTTACCAAAACAGAAGTCAGAGACCGGAAGTCTGAAGTTAGAAGTCTTAAGTGCATGCTTCATGGACGATCCCCCTCGCAGAAATGCGCCAGGAACCGTCCCCAGCGCACGCGCTACTGCTGCACTGGTTCCTGCTCCGGAGGAGAGTCAGGAGGAACAATCTCCGGTCGCTCACTTCCCGGGTGAAGGGGAGAAGGTGTTGGCTGTGGTATTTCTAAAGGACTCATATCCGGACGTGGTATACGGAAGTTAGTCACACTGATCACCTCCCTGTGGGGCAAGACCTGTCAATCTTGCCCCATAATAGAATCAATCCCATACTTTTCGAAGTGTTCCCGAAATTGGCTGATCACTTTTGGCGAAACACCCGCTTGCACTGCTATTTCCTCATCTGTTTTGCCATCTTTAAGCTGATCAAGAAATGTATCGAAGTCAATCCCCACATCCTCTACCATCGCTTTCAAACTGGGCTGTATACTCCAAGGGGGTCCTAGCCCATACATTTTTCCTTACCCCTTTCTAAATATTATTCTAATTATTAATAGTTGATTTGCTTGAGGTTAGCTATATAATAATGTGTGGAGTAATACGCTTTACTATTCACACCATACTCTGTCAACCAGCTGCCAGGAAAGCTGTGGAACTCCAGGAGGAGTATCCGGCTTCAATGTCGAAAGATTTGTAATTTTGGGAAAGGAGAACGAAAATTGAAAAACTATCTCCAATTAACACGGCACACTGGCAACACAACCTTATTTTTAGCGGTTGAGATGTCCTTAATCTCCGTCCTTCAAGGACTGCCGTTCCACATCCATGCCGAGGGATTGCGCGGAACAGGAAAAACAACGATTATGCGTTCGGTCAAGCAAATTTTACCGAAAATTACTAGAATTAAGGGATGCCTCTATAACTGTGACCCAGATAATCCACACTGCCCTCAACACTCTAAACTAACAGCTGAGGAGATCGCGGAAATCGGTACAGAAGAAATACCCATACCCTTCCTGGAAATATCACATTCAGCAAAAATCGGGACTGTAGCGGGAACCATTGATCTCAGCAAACTCACTAATCCTACAAAACCGGAGGCTGCCCTTCTGCCCGGCATCATACCACAGGCGCACCGCGGCATTATTTTTGTGGATGAAATCAACAGGCTGGCAGACACGTCCCCGGAGATCACCGATGTTCTGCTGGATGCCATGGGTACCAAACCAGGACGCGTCCAAATAGAAGAAACAGGACTTCCACTTGTTGAGGTCCCCGTTTCCGCCTCTGTTTGGGCGGCATCAAACCCAGATGAGGAACCAGGGCCCCTCGCCGAAATCCGGAGGCAGCTTTCCGACCGTTTTGACCTGGTGATTCCTATGGGCAGACCCTCCACACCTGAAGAAGTCGTGGATATTCTGACAATGGATGAGTCCATGAAAAGTGATGACCGCGTGCTATCAAAGCAGGAGGTAAGCCGTCTGGAACAGTTGAAAACCAACATCGAAAACATTGCACAGCAGTGCGACCTGGAAATGCCTGATTATTTGACGAACTTTCTGGCTAATCTTTATATCAACTACAACATTGAGAGTTTGAGGGCACTGGAAGCGATCAGACAGGCAGCCATCCTTCACACTTGTTTGAGAAAGAGGAACCAGGTGATGATCAGTGACATCATAACAGTACTTCCCCTTGCTCTTTATCACAGGGTAAGCCCTGCGACACTGACTGAAATAATGAACACAGTAAACAACAACCGCATGATCGGAAACAACAATAAGAAAAACGAATCCGGATTCAACTTGCCCCGTTTTTTTCAGCAGAAACAGTCAGCACCGCAGCAGTTTACTGAAAGTGCGCCCCCGGAGAAGGCTCGCTCACTGCGCGACCTTCCTGAAAATGGGCTGATCAAAAAAGAGACGGAATGTTAAGCAATGATAAGAGAAGTGGTTTCATGTCCGAAATCCCGATTTTAGAAAAACTGACATCCAAACAGCTTGAAGGAGATTAACCAAAGCCAAATCTCCTCCAGCCTACATACTCGAGAAACGACGGGGATTCCGGATCGGGAATCCACCGTTGCAGTCACTATGTGCACAGCGTCAATCCCCC
>NZ_CDRZ01000270.1 GCF_000946815.1 Syntrophaceticus schinkii
ACGGCTTGGCTTAACAGTCGGACTTAAAAAAGAAGTTCCCAATGGACATGTCGGCTTACACGTACTTTTAGATGGGCTGTTATGCGGAATGGGCCGGTAATAGAAATCTGCCGCAAGAACAAATGGACAATTTATGATTGTACTCAAAGACGATTCACTGCCTTCAGTATGGGAAGAAGTTAACGGGCTGATGCGCTTGGATACCAAAAGAGAAAACTACTATGAGCGAATATGGCAGGGGCGACAGCAGACGTTTCGATGGGTCAACGATATCGATTATGAGTATGGTTACAGGAGAGCTAAAATTTTAAAGATCCATGTGGTGATATGTAAGGAAAGCTGGGAAGAGATCGAACTTGTAACATGTCGCGGGGTAACGAAAACTACCCGTTACGCTTGGATTTCCAGTGACCCAATCAAAAAGACGAATATCCACGCGCGTTCCAATTTGATAGCCCGAAAGCGTTGGCTTCAGGAGAACACCATTCTCAAAGAAAAAGACCAAGGATACCATTACGAACATATCTTTTCTCATAACTGGAATGCAATGAAGGGATATCACTACTTGATGCATATTGGCCGGATGCTCAATGAAATGGTGCTTCATTCGGTTTGCCTAACCGAACATGCTAAAAAAGTTGGGTTTCGGAGACTCATTGAAAAGTTTCGTAAAAACATGATTTACAATTCCTTAGATACAAAGCGAATTCGCAAGTTAATGAAATCCCCAGGCCAACTGCGATTGGTTCAGGATGATGATTGGAAAATAAGGCCAACGGCAGCTTAGCAATTCTATTCAACATAGCGGTTTCAATACGGTGTACACTACCCGTATGCCCATTTGAAGGTGCTATAGTAGGTTAAAAGGAGCAAAATAGCTTGAAAAGGATGTGCCGCCACATGTAGAACGGATATTTTTCTAAAAAACTTCGGAATCGGTGATAAAAACGCCAGTTTTTGTACTCGCAAGATTTTTAAACATTTTGATGCGTCAGTACTGGCCTCCCGCCAGGAGGGTTGACATGACCCTGGTAAAGCGGGCCATGACAGTGCGGTAAAGGAGCGGCCCAAAAGCAGGCAGCTTGAATCTAACCTGATCCCAGCTGCGGCTGCCTGATGGGGTCTGCAGATAATAGCGGACACCGTAAACGATAGCGATAGTAACAATAATATATAAATACCAGTAGTGACGGACTGAATTGGAGATGCCGACGATGATCCTGGTTGGCAGTGGCAGCACCATATCCGGTGGGAAGAACTTCATAAAGACCGGTACAACCCCGACCAGCATCCCAATTACCACCAGTAGTGCAAAACACAATACGACAATCGGATAAAAGGTAGCGGATTTAATATTGTCCCTCAAACTTTTTTCCCGTTCCATTTGTTCAGCAAGCTGTTTTAAGATCTCATCGAGGTTGCCGCTGATTTCACCGGATCTGATCATATTGACAAACAGTGAAGGGAAAATCTCCGGGTAGTTGCTTAATGAATCGGAAAAACTCATCCCGGTGTCCACATGTTGAGCTATCTCTCCTAATACCTCACTAAAACCGCGATTGGCAACCTGGTTGCTCAAGGTATATAATCCCCTGGTCAAAGGAATCCCTGCCTCCAGGAGTGTCTGCAGTTGCCTGCTAAACAGGGCGAGGTCACCGATACCCACTTTGGGTTTTCTCTTGAAAAGGGTGCTCAAAGACGACTGACGCACCTTATTGATATCCAAGACAGTTAACCCCATATCGCGAAGCTTTTCTGCAACTATCATCTCATCGTCTGCGGCCATCTGGCCGCTGCCAGACCTTCCCATCCTGTCCACAACTTCATAGAAATAAAGACCCATCATCTCACCCTTTCCTGGGTATTACACTTTGCCGAGCAGGCGTTCCAACTCTGTTTTGGAAACACAACGCAAAAGGGCGCTTTCCCTGGTGATCTTACCTGCCCTGTACAGTTCGGCCAGGGATTGGTCCATTGTTCTCATTCCTTGCATATGACCTGTTTGAATACAGGTATAGAGCTGGTACTCCTTCCCATCCCGGATCATATTGCGCACAGCGCTGGTAGCCAGCAACACTTCTGTGGCCAGGGCCATCCCCTGATCATCTGCCCGCGGCAGCAACTGCTGAGAAATAATCCCCTGCAGTGAATCAGCTAACTGCTGGCGCACCTGGTTCTGCATGTGTTCTTGAAAGACATCGATAATGCGGTGGATTGCAAGTGGTGCGGTTTGTGTATGCAGTGTCGATAATACCAGGTGTCCTGTTTCCGCGGCAGTCAATGCTATAGAAATGCTCTCCAGGTCACGCATCTCACCGATCAGGATCACATCGGGGTCGTGGCGCAAGACATGCCTCAGGGCATCTCCGAAGGAATGGGTATCTGAACCCACTTCCCTTTGTTTAACTATCGATTTTTTATGATGGTGTAAAAATTCAATGGGCTGCTCCACAGTAACTATATTCAAACTGCGGTTTTCGTTTATATAATTGATCATAGCTGCCAGTGTTGTTGATTTTCCGCTTCCTGTAGGGCCTGTGACCAGGATCAGCCCTCTGGGAAGGTTGCACAACTCTTCAATACAAGACGGCAAATTGAGGGAATCGATAGCTGGAATCTGATAAGGTACAACACGCAGTGCCACAGCAAGGCTTCCCCTCTGCCGCATCATGTTGCCGCGAAAGCGGCTGAAACCCTGTATGGAATAAGAAAAATCAAGTTCCCATTTTTCCGTAAACTCCTGACGCTGCTGCGGCTCCAAGATAGGAAACACCAAATTTTCTACATCCCTGGGGCTCAGTTTTGGAAAATCAAAGGGTGTTAACTTGCCGTAAGTTCTAGCTATGGGAGGTGCTCCGGCTGTCAGGTGAAGATCAGAAGATCCTTTCTCTACTGTCAGGGTAAGCAGCTTATTCAGATCTACAGGATAATCCTGTTGGGAAACAGTGCTATTTGTCTCGTTTTTCACCTGGTATTTCCTCCATGTACTAATTGGTTTTGCTCTTCCTTGGTGCCTCAAAATTTAACATTAATCGATTTGATAAATCACGGTAAATAGTAAGATATTAAAAAGGCGGTTATTCACTGATAAATGATGTCTAAAAATAGATATATTCCTATAAATACACCTATAAATGTTATAAATAACTATAAAACCTGTTTATATTAGTTAACCAATTAATATACTATCAATGTTTTCCTTTATGTCAATAAAAACAACAAGTTTTTACAAGCATTGTAATTAATTCGGGATCTATAACCTAATTTATCTGAAAATATTGCAAGTACCAATTAATTATTTCAGCACCATATAGAAAAGCAATAAAAGTCCCTATAGCAATAAATGGCCCAAAGGGGAGTGGGTCTTTTCTTCCTCTGAGACCGAACAACAGCAGGATAATCGCCAATAAACCTCCCACACACGCCCCTAAAAAAAGGCCCAGGGGAGCATGTGGCCAACCCAAAAATAGTCCGGTCACTGCAGCTAACTTGATATCCCCTCCCCCCATCCCCCCCCTTGCTGACCAGTGCTATCAGCAGCAGAAAACCGGAGGTGACAAGTATACCGATCAGAGCGGAGACAGCTCCCACATCCCTGGCAGCTACATTTAAAATAACGCCTCCAATAAGCCCTGTAATCACCAGGGAGTTGGGAATGATGTAGTGCTCAAGGTCAATAAAGGTAACTGCCACCAGGAGAGCGCTCAGGAAAAGGTATTTAAGTAAAACAGCATTTATCCCGAAGTAAAGGAAAAGAACAGCAAAAATAATCCCAGTCAGGAGTTCGACAAGCGGATATCTGAGAGATATACGGGAGTGGCATGCCCGGCATTTCCCCAGGAGTATAAGATAACTGAAGACAGGTATCAGATCATACCAGCTCAACTGTTTCCCACAGGAAGGGCAGTGGGATCTGTCCAGGGTTATTGATTCCCCACGGGGCAAGCGATAGATCACCACATTGAGAAAACTGCCTGTACACAATCCCAGAAGAAATATAGTGATCAGCCAAAAACAGGATGTAGGCATCCAAATAAAAACCCCCTTCTCATTTTTTACTAATTTCAACATATCACGACTTTTCGAGTTGCTCAAGGGGATTTTGCAAAACCACCCGCTTTTTTTTAAAAGTCTGAGGGCTTGTCGCTGATCCTGAATCAGCCTGATATTCCTGGCGGAAAAGCGGCTTAATGGTCTGGGGGCTTGTCGCTCACCCGCACTCTGCCGGTGATTGAGGCAATAATGACAAACTTGCATTTGCCTGTAGCCTGATCAGTAATTTTGATTGAGCCACCAGCCGGGCTGGGGGTGCCCTTTTCTGAAAACCGGATCTGATCCTCTGGGAAATTGGTGTGTTCTACCCTGATCGTGTTTGGCAAGTGAACCGTGGCAATCCTGATATTTACGGGATGAATAGACTTTTTCATTATATAGTGATCCGGATAAAATTCGATCAGGTACTGGTGACTGCTTTCACTCAATGCCCTCTGCTGCAACTCCCTAATATCTTCGGCCATCTGGAAAGCTGTATGCCGTAAATTAAAGCTGGCGGCAGCTTTTCCGGTGAGAGGGCTGGCTGTAATAAACACAATACCGGTGATCAGCAGGACAACTACCACTTCAATAATGGTAAAGCCGTGTACAGCCTTATAGATGCTGTTTTGCCTGACCAATCTTTTCTTCATCATGGTTGTGGTTGTGATCCCTCTTCCGGCTGTATAAGTTCAGGCAAGGCTGCCTGATGGTGAAAAATACTGGGTTGACTGCCCTTTTCCCAGTCAAAGCTGTATTTGTTTTGTGGGTTTTTTGCTGTATAAATGGAAATCCCCAATTCCGCATTCACCAACTCCGGAGCATCTGCAGGATCTATAACTTCAAAAGCACGCCCCTTTTCCGGGCTTTTTCGTCCCGCAGTGACCTTGATGTGCCTGATCACCGTTAAATTCTGCAGGGAATTGTCCTCCAGTTCCTGGCAGAATGCCAGAATATCAAGGTAATTTCCTTTGACGCTGAGCACCAGGGGAATCTCTATTATCTGTGGGTGTTCTTTGATTTTTTCCGGTTCAACACCGTTAATCTCAACGCCCATAGCTTTTGACAGCTGTCCCAAGAGGAACAGGTGTGCCCCATCTCGCATTTCCACTTGAAATAGCTTCTCAAGATCTGCTATCTTGCTGTGGAGTTCCAGCAGCTTCCCCTGCCGGTTTTCTATAGCATTGATCACACCGTCGGTATGAGCCAACTTCTGGCGGGCAGTCACCAGTTCCTTTGTCAGCTGTATGTATCCCCATGACTGAACAATAAGGAGCAACAATGCCAAACAGCAGATAACTGCTGTGAACAGAAAGACAAGCCTTAACTTACCGTGAATCTGTGTAACTGGCCTCATTTTATTTAACCTCTTTGACAGAAGCTGTAATCTGAAAACTCATCCCGCCAGTTGTACAGGTGACGTTATCCAGAGCTAGCTGCTGAAAGCAGGGCAGCTTTCCCAGTTCGATGAGAAATACGCCCACAGCTGATAAGTCACCTGTATTGCCTTTCATAATGATCTCTTTACCAAAGAGTTCTTTTTCTGAGGATTCTTTTTTTTGAATCGCTTTTCTGCTGCTGGCTGCCTATCTCCCCTATCTCCAATTCCACCAACCACAGATCAGCAGGTGCGATACGGTTCAGATCAATGAGCATCTTGGACCATTCCTGTCTACGGGAGATGATCGCTGTGTATTCCTGGCAGAGCCTTTCTGCTGCTGCACATTTCTTTTTTTTATTAATGCTGCGTTCTTGTAAGCCGGGGCGCGATCCTGAATCTCTTTTTGGACGATGACCAGTTCGCTTTTCAAGCTGGCACACCTTCCAGACAGCATCCAGCAGCTGCAAAGGAAAACAACTGCCAGCAGAACAGTTCCCACAGCCAGGCAGCGATATTTATGTAAAGCTATGCCCTGAAGCTCAAGGGGTAGAAAATTTGTTTTATAGTTTAGTGAGCTCATCTGATTACCTCTCTTATGGCAAGACCCACTGCAACAGCAAATGACGGGTCTATCTCTTTATGCTGCAGTTCAGGTATAACAACTCTTCCCTGTTCTACGGGTACCTCAAACAGATCCTGTAAATAATCCAAAAGCCCTTCCGGTTTGCTGTTTCCGCCGGTCATCACCACTTTTTCCAAACAAACCTCTTCCAGGTTAGAGTAATGGACGAGTAAGCGGTGGATTTCACCGGCAATGGCGCTCAGAGCAGTAAAATTATCAGAAGTCTTCTGCAAAAGGTCACCACCTGCTGAAATCGACCTGATCATCCTGATTACCCCCTTGTTAACGATTACAATTGTGGTGAATTTTGCCCCGCAATCAATGATCACCCTGCTGTCCCGGGTATCCCTGCCAAAAAGACGCCACAAGGCAAAGGCAGAGAGGTCGATAGCTGTTAATAAAACTCCGGCCTGCGAAAAGAGTTTATAGCTGCGATAGACTGTATCCTCTTGTACAGCAAGCAGCAGGAGTTCCTGAGCTTGACCTGGCTGTGCGGCACCCAGAGGCACATGCCTGATTATCATCTTTTCAGGGGAGGGGAGCAGCCTTTCCATTTCATGTCTTACCGCTGCTTCCAGTTCCTTTTTTTTCAATTGAGGAAACTGCACTACACGAAGGATGAGATCCCCTTCACCGATACAGGTGATCACACCCCTTGTCCTGGGATGAACCATCTCTTTTATGGCTAAGACAAGATCATCATCCTGCCCTGCAGGGGTAGGGCACTCCTTTAGTGCTACAATTTCAGATCCTGCATCATTTACCTGCACCTCAGCAGCCTTGATCCGGGATGTTCCGATATCAACACCTATAAAGGTTTCGCTTTTCATCGACTCCCCTTCTTCCAGGACAGAATGCTCACTGTGACAAAACTAGAAGGCAAAAAATTAATCCACTAAATCGCCATCATAGATAAATTCAGCATTATTGCACATCCGCAGGGTATATGCGGTGATACTTCCCTGAAACCTGCTCCCCTCACCCAAAGAGAGGTCATCCTTCCCATAAACCAACAGCGATAGACACGACCCATCGGCACAGGTTACCGGTCCTGCAGCCAGAATGCAGAGTGAGTCCTGTATCCCAACTGGAAGCAGATCACCGGAAATACCAACAGATCCGTCAACAACAAGGATTCCTTTCCCTGTATAGTCCCCGGCAATCTCCAGATCACCTTCAATAAAGGTGACACCGTCAAAATGCAGAATGCCATGAAGCTGCTGGGTACCCTTTAAAATCTGATCAGCACCCCTGCGAAAAAAGGAAAGGTCCACCTCGGGAAAGAAAGGAAGAGCAACATCCAGTTCCATGGCCTGTCCCGGATAGATTCCGCCCTCCACCTGTCCCCCCTGCTCCACAAAGATTTCGCCGTTGGACCAGATGCTCCCGCTGACAGCCGCTTTCCGGATATAGACATCCCCTGCCGCTCTGATATCCCCCTCTATCACAACATCATCCTCAACCTGCACATCCCCTGTTACCTGAACATTTCCAACAACGCGGCAGTTGGGGCAAGCTGTAAACATTCCCTCTCCATTGATATCGCCTGCCAGATGAGTATCACCTGACATTGTGAGATCACCGCCGGTATATATGTCGCCATTTACCGTGCTATCGGAAATATTCAGTGCACCATCGGTATTATAAAGCTCCGATATGATCCTGCATCCGGGAGAGAAAACAGAAGGCTTTTCGCTGGGAGATGATATACACAGCCCCCTACCGAAATCCAGCGACCTGTCCACTCTGATCATTGCCTGCAGTATGCAGCATGCCTCCTGGTAAGTACCCCAGCTTTCTATCAGAATGAGCTCACTGTTGTTTCCACTCTCCCCACTCTCCCTGGATACCTTGACATGCTCTATTGATCCACCGGCATAAGCGGAGGAAATGTGCTCAGGAACCAGATCCACTACCTGATCAGACTCCGGAAATTCCGAAGAGAGCTGCCCACATCATAACAATAAAAACAGCCTTTTCGATCCCCGCCTCAGCGATATAGTAGGCCTTTTTCTGACAGATCTCCATCCCTGCATTTTTGCGAAGCGATGTGGCTAGTGCAACTGCACCACTTCCCATCACAAATATAAAAGCAGTAATAATGATCACCAGAGCCAACCCCTGCCCCCTGTTATCTTTCACCACAATCACACACCCCACCAATCTTCAAAACTAAAGCCATTCTCCACGCATAAGCCTTCCCGACAATGATCTGTCCGCTGCATACACCACCCCGCCAATGAGGTGTTCACCACGCATATACCTTAAGCCGTCTGTTCCCCGTTCATAAACCATCCCGCCCAAACATCCTTTTTCCAACGACCAACCACCAACGACTAACCACTAAACTGTCCCCCTTGCACGTATTCACACCTCCAACCTCCCACTTCCCACATCTCATTTACCAACCACTAAATACACTCCTGTTGCTGCCTCCTGAACCCCCGCCTATACCCCTTTCCCCCTGGACAACAATGTCAATAAAATGCAGATCGGATCATAACTGAAAGATACCCCGGCGATTTTGCTGGCAAAGGGCAGCCATGCTCCGTTAACATATGTTTCCAGCTCCTGATCAAGGGCATCATAGCGGAACGCCCCTAATTCAGCATTTCTGACAAAGTTGATTTGCTGCCCGTTATTGGTGATACTGATACTGCCGGCCTCTGCTTCTTTGAGCTCACTGCTCATCTTGTTGAGAGCTATACGCAGACTTTCCTCCACCTCAACCCTTTGACTGGTAACAGCATAACTCGCAGCACCCCTCGCCTGGATGTAAGAAATAACAGTGAACAGAAAGGCAAAGATCGTCATAGCTATGATCATTTCCACAAGGGTGAAGCCGCGCTGACCGCGCTGATCGCTCATCATCTACCACCAGCACTTTTCCGTGGTCAGGGAAATCTCTCTGGATTCTTCCCCATCCTGCCCATTCTGCTTAATAAAAATTACTGTTACCTTATGAAGGTTAAAGGCACTGTCAGCAGCGATAATCCTCAAATTATCCCGGTAGGGCCTGTCGCGCAGAAGCAGATAGGTGGTTTCCTGAGGCACCGGAGGAACAACCCAACAGGGTTCTACAATGGCTCTGCCGGAACTGGGATCGAAGCCGGCTATTTTTCTTATCTGCCCGGCGCCCACCCCATCGGTAAGTGCCACCATGTACTCACCGGAGAAATCTACCCCCTCACCGTCCAGGGCAATGGAATTACTGTCACCACCCAGGGCAAAACCCCTCTGGGAATTCTTAATAGCTTTGATCTCTTCCAGAACTTCCTGAGCTCTGTTGAGAGCATTGATATCCTGTGAAGCGGTGGCAACAAAAAGGGTGCCACATGTAAACAGATTAATCATTGACAGAGAGACTACTGCCATAATCACTATTGCTGCCAACACCTCGATCAGGGTGCTGCCATACTGCTGCCGTATATCAAGAACCTTATGCGGTAGTTTTGATAGCGCAGTGAGCAACGAAATATTAAGTAGCATCCACAAGCGACGGCTCTTCTGACCTCCCGTTTTTTCCGCGTCCCGCCACCACCTTATTTTGATGAATCTGCTCATATCCTGTTCTGATGACATAACAGTTATCTGTACCCCCCTCAGATGTTACAACAATCAGGTACTCCTTGCCCCAGGGGTCTTTGGCTTCTGTGTCCAGACCTGCCAGCATCTGATCATCCAGGTTTGTCGGGTAAAGGCCATGTTCTGCATACCAGCTGTCCACTGCTCCCTGCATAACGGAAATCTGGCTCTTTGCCTTGATCACTTTGGAGTTTTCTATAAAACCATTGTAAAAGCCAATCCCCCCAGAGATCAGCAGACCAATGATCACCAGCACTACGATCATTTCCATCAAGGTAAAACCCTTTTCATGCAAATGGCCTCTTCCCCTTTCACAGCTACAATGAACCGGAAAGCCTCCTTGTCAACCCTAACCCCTCTATCGTTAATCTTTCTTTCACAGCTACAGCGAACCAGAAAGCCCGAACAGGGGCAGGTAAATAGACAAAGCGATAAAGCCCACCATAAGGCCTACAACAGTGATTAACACCGGTTCCAGCAGACTGGCCAGCCTGGTAATGCCAAAATCCACATCCTGATCATAATAGCTGCCCAGCTTATCCAGGATATCTACAAGCGCACCTGATTCCTCACCGACGGCAATCATACTGGTAACCATCCTGGGGAAAACTCTGCTTTTCAGGAATGCCGGGGCTATGCTTTCCCCTACCTCTACCTGCCGGCGCGCCTCTGCTATCTCTGAAGCAGCGATGCTGTTTCCGATCACCTTTTCCACAATATCCAGAGACTCCAACAGTGGTATGCCACTATGCAATAACATAGACAGGGTATGTGCAAACCTTGATATGGTGACACCTGTTGCAATCGAGCCAACCCCAGGCAGCCTGAGAAGGAGCATGTCCCTCATGGTAAAAACAATTCTTATTTTTTGGATGTACTTCATGGCCACGAATAAGAGTGCAAAAGAGAGCACAATCAGGTGTGAGTAGTGCCGCAGAATGCTGCTTAAGACCAGCAGCAGACGTGTTGCTGCGGGGAGGCTGGCTCCTACCTGATCAAAAACATCAACAAAAATAGGAACAACATAGATGAGCAGTACAGCAACAGCCATAAGGGCGACCACAGCTACAAGGACAGGATAGGCCAGAGCGGATTGGATTTTCCCCCGCACCTGCATCTCTTTTTCAAAATTCTCAGCCAAGCGCTGTAGTGTCAGATCCAGGGAGCCGCTGGCCTCTGCTGCCATCAGCATGTTGATCATAATGGGTGGTAAGGAGCCACTGTTGATCATAAATGCCTCAGTAAGACTTTTGCCTTTTTCCAGGGAAACAACTGCCTCACTGATGATCTTCTGCAATAAGCGGTCGGTTGTTTGCTCCCTTAAGTCATGCAGGGACTGAAGCAAGTGAATCCCGGCTGCGTTCATGACGGCGAACTGACGGCAGAAGATAGCCAACTCTTTCACCCTGACCCTTCCCCTGGGCACAGAAAGCCTTCTCTTTCCAGCTCGGGCCTGGGATATTTTCACCACAAAAAGATTCCGGGAGCGCAGGAGCCCGAGAGCGGCCTGCCGCGTCTCTGCCTCAACCCTTCCGCTTACAGCTTCCCCATCAAGGTTCCTGGCTTGATAGTGAAAAGAGAACTCCACCAAGACACCTCCCTATCGACGAACCAGCACTTTCCTGGCTTTTGTCAGAATTTCCTCTTCACCGGTTACCCGCATGAGCTCCTGGATTGTGGTAATTCCTCGCGCTGCCTTCCAGATGCCATCCTCTTTAATGGAAATCATCTCATCATCCAGGGCAGCACTCCTCAATTCAGATACAGAAGCCCGCTGTAAGATTAATTTTTGTAATGTCCCGGAGACTTTCAGGACCTCATGGATGGCACTGCGGCCGCGGTACCCGGTATAGGCACACTTACTGCACCCCTGAGAGAACCGCACATTCTTTTCATCGCCAACAACCCCCACTAATGAGAGTTCCAGCTCACTCATCTGTCCGCTTTCCTGACAGTGGGTGCATACACGGCGCACCAGCCGCTGAGAAACCACACCCAATACTGAAGAAGCAACCATAAATGGCTCAACACCCATGTCTACAAGTCTCATCAGTGCCCCAGGCGCATCACTGGTGTGCATTGTAGATAACACCAGGTGACCTGTTGAGGCTGCACGAACTGCGATCTCCGCTGTTTCCAGATCGCGGATTTCCCCGATCATGATCACATCCGGGTCCTGCCGTAAGATCGACCGCAGATATGTGGCAAAGGTGGCTCCCGCTTTGCTGTTGATCTGTGTCTGGTTGACACCTTCCAGCACATACTCCACAGGATCCTCAACGGTCACAATATTTTTTTCCACACTGCTGATCTTCTCAAGGGCTGTGTAAAGTGTGGTCGTTTTGCCGCTTCCTGTGGGACCCGTCACTAGCAGTAGCCCGCTTGTGCTATTCAGAAAACCCTGCATCATTTTGTAATTTGTCGGTGAAAAATCAAGATTTTCTAGAGTGTAGTTTTTGATGCTCCCTTTATCAAAAATGCGAATAACAACCTTTTCCCCGAAAATAGTCGGTACTGTGGATATCCTCAGATCAAGGTCACAACTGGACAGATCAAGCGGAATGCGGCCGTCCTGTGGGAGCCTGCGTTCGGTGATATCCAAATTAGCCATCACCTTGAGGCGTGATACAAGGGGAAAGATGATCCGGCAGGGCAGTTTATATCTGCGGTGCAGCACCCCATCAACCCGAAAACGCACCAGAACCTGATCCTTAAAGGGCTCAATATGGATGTCACTGGCTCCCTCATGGACAGCCTTGAGTATGATGGTGTTAACAAGTTGAATGATCGGGGAATCGGCAGCGGATCCTTCACCCACAACTTCATCCACTTCTAAAATGGCCTTTTTGACCTCCGGCAACTCAAAATACCTGGTGATTAGGGCCTCGATATCTTTGCCTGCAACTTCAACCGGTTCAAGGTCAAGATCATCCAAGAGCACCATACCGCACCTGCGGACAATTTGATCCGGCACCATATTTGTGGTTTCCGGATCAAGTCCTCTCTGCATATTTAATTGATCTGTATTAGAAAACCGCTTCAACGCACTCATCAGCATCATCTCCATTAGATTACATGACAACCGAACACCCAAAATTCCAGAACACCAGCAGATCCATCCAAAATTAGCGCTCACACTTGCAACACGCCCTGCCCTAACTTCCCTTTCCAACGACCAACTGCTACCATTCCGCTGCACTGAGGATATCCCTCTGCACGTGATTATTATTGCATAAACATCTTTTTCCAACGACCAACTACTAACCACCAACCACTAAAATGCCAACCACTAAAATGTCAGATGCATTTTGTAAATGGTTATATTCGCCATATATGTGTAAACTCCTGCCATATTTACTCGAAATGGAAATATTAAAAAACGCCGGAAATTCCAGCGTTTTTATTGACCTGCGTGTTTATTCTACATAAGTTCTTATAATAACAAAAATATTCCTTATCTGTAAGTAAAAATATAAATATCTTACAGAATTTCATCTGAGATTGCTTTCACCTTTGCCCATCAACAGGCAGGTCCCCTTGATAACAACAGCCATCATCACAGGCCGGGAAATGATTTCGGTAACAGCACTGGATAGCTATAATATGAGACCGGCAGCCTAATTAACCAGATATAAAGGCAAGGCGATCTATTCAGTCTTGCGGCATCTTTCCAAGGCTGCTCTGATTTCATCTGTTTCGACATCTTCAAACAGATTCACACTCCCCAGTGCCAGGGGCAGTACAAAGCGCGGCCTGCCATGACGCGCCTTTTTATCCCGGGGAAGAATGCTTAGAATTTCATCGGCTGCCAGGGGCACAGTGACAGGGAGTCCCGCCCTGTCCAGCAGTTTTTTCAAACGGTTCTTTTCTTCCTCCTCCAGCAAACCCCTCTCTACTGCTATTTCAGCTGCTGCCACCATCCCTGCAGCAACCGCCTCTCCATGCCGGTAATTGCGATAAAAAGTGAGGGCTTCCAGTGCATGCCCGATGGTATGCCCGAAATTGAGGAAGGCGCGCACACCATCCTCCCGCTCATCCTCTTCTACAACCCTCGCCTTTATTGCACAGGATTTTTTGATAACATAAGACAAAACACCCTCATCCAGTGCAAGTATCTGCTGCAGTTGCCCCTCCAAATAGCTGAAAAAGTCACCATCATGGATCACACCATACTTGATCACTTCCGCTAGCCCCGCCCGCACCTCACGGGGAGCAAGTGTTTTCAGAACATGGACATCTATGAACACCAGCTGTGGCTGATAAAATGAGCCGATCATGTTCTTGCCCAGCGGATGGTTGACCGCAACCTTCCCTCCCACAGAACTGTCCACCTGTGCCAGCAGTGTAGTAGGCACCTGGATCAGTGATATACCCCGCATATAGGTGCTGGCCACAAAGCCCGCCAGATCACCGACTACCCCCGCCGCCCAGGGCAACCACCGCGCTCTCCCGGTCAAGGCCGTTCTCGATTGCTGCTGTATACAGCTGATCCGCCGATTCCAGGGATTTGTATTCCTCTCCCTCAGGCAGTTGGTGATACAGGGGTATAAAACCCGCCCTTTTCAAAGAACCCAGCACCTGTTTTCCGTACAGGGGACCCACTCGCTCATCTGTGACTACCAGAACGCTCTTCACATCTTGTAAGGGCTCGAGAGCAGCCATGGCTTCCCCCAGGCATTCAAGATTTCCTGCCCCGATTTTGATCGAGTAACCGCGCTCTTTGAGGTCAACCTGTACTGTTTCCAAAATACCGGCCTCTCCAGTTTCCTGATTTTCATCTAAAAGTGAGATTATTCGCTCTACCACCTGCTCTATACTCAGCTCTGAGGTGTCAACCCGATCATCACAGTCCTGGTAGTAGGGGGCGTCTTTCTGACAAAAGATTTCGGATGCGCTCGTTCAGGTCATCACCTTGCAGGAGCGGCCGCTTGGCGGTCTTCATCACCCGGTCGGCGATCACCGACGGCTGTGCTGAAAGAAGAATGATCATGCCCTTTTCCCGCAGTGCCCGCATATTTTCGGGGTTAAGGACAACACCACCCCCGGTAGCAATCACACAGTTGCTGCAAAGAGCTGCCTTGCGTATAACAGCTGCTTCCTCACAGCGGAAGCGCTCTTCCCCATATTTTTGAAAGATATCTGGGATCTTCATCCCTACCGCTGACTCTACAGCTGTATCGGTATCGATAAACTTCATCTCCAGCAGTTCAGCCAACCGCCGCCCTACCTCAGTTTTCCCGACTCCCATAAAGCCGGTTAAGACAATATTGCTTTTTTTCATAAAACCCCTCCGGAGGCTATCATAACTGCCTGATATTAGTAAGATAATCACGCCGTCCTGAATTTTAAAACTGCCTGATATAGGCAAGGTACCGCTGATAGTGCTCCTTGATCTCTGTCAGGGTATCACCGCCGAATTTCTCCAAAACAGCTGCCGCTATCTCCCAGGCGACAACCGCCTCTGTAATCACTGCAGCAGCGGGAACGATACAGGTGTCGCTCCGTTCGAAGGCTGCCAGGCTTTCCTCTTTGGTTTTCAGGTCAACACTGGCTAAAGGCCTGCCCAGTGTCGGAATAGGTTTAACAACAGCTCGCAAGACCAGGGGTTCTCCATTGGAAACCCCACCCTCAAGTCCACCGGCGCGGTTGGTGGGCCTGTAAAGCTTACCCTGTGGAGTGCAGCGGATCTCGTCATGATATCTAGATCCAAGAACCCCGGCACCCCGGAAGCCCAGCCCGAAATCCACACCCTTGACAGAGGGTATTCCCAGAACTGCAGCAGCCATACGAGAATCCAGGCGCCGGTCCCAGTGGACATAACTCCCTATTCCCGGGGGTAAGCCGGTACAGATAACCTCGAAAACACCACCCAGTGTATCACCGCTCTTTGCCGCTCCATCGATTTCCTCCATCATTGCTGAGGCAGCCGCGGGGTCTGCACAGCCCACCGGAGAAGAAGAGGCTTGATCCGCCAATTCAGTGTACGATGCAGGATAATCCGCTGACTCCACCCTTCCGATCTGCACAACATGACTAAGAATGCTGCATCCCAGGGACTCGATCAGAATGCGTCCTACTGTCCCCACAGCAACCCTGACCGCAGTTTCCCTGGCACTGGCTCTTTCCAGAACACTGCGCATGTCCTCATAATGGCCGTACTTGAAGCCCCCGGCCAGGTCCGCATGCCCTGGTCTCGGCCTCGTCAATGCCCTGTCAGCCGCCTTTTCCGCTGCATACTCATCCGGGTCACTGGACATCACTTCCCTCCAGTTCTTCCAGTCCAAATTCGTGATCTGCAGTGCTATCGGGCTGCCCAGTGTTAACCCCCCGCGCACACCAGAGAGGATCTTCACCTTGTCTTTTTCAATTTTCATACGCCCACCGCGGCCATAACCGGACTGCCGACGCTTTAGCTGGGCATTGATCTTTTCCGTTGGCACCTCAACCCCTGCCGGAAACCCCTCGATAATAGCGGTCAAGGCAGGGCCATGGGATTCACCCGCAGTCAGAAAACGCAGCATACTCATCTTCTCCAATCTATTTTCCATTCAGGTTAACTATCTATTCGCATCTTCAGTAGGGCATCTAATACTGCCCTGTGCATTAAATCAACAGGAGCTTTTTTCCCTGTCCACAACTGAAAGGCCAAAGCCCCCTGATGGGCAAGCATCCCCACTCCGTTGAGGACATCACACCCCGCGGCAGCCGCTTCTTCTAAAAGCCTTGTCTGTGGTGGATTATAAACCAGGTCACAGACCAGAAGCCGCGGGTGTAATTGATCTCTCATGATGATAGGGTTCTCTTTATGGTTGGGGTACATACCGACAGGTGTGGCATTGACAAGCAGATCCGCATTTTTCAAAGCCTCAGAGAAGGAAACACCATAATCACTGACACCGACAGCTGCTCCGGCTTTACGCAGATCCCGAGCCAGCATCTCTCCCCTGCTTGTATTCCTGTTGCAGATATAGATATGAGATATTCCCTGATGCACTAGGGCAAATACAGCCGCTCTGGCCGCCCCACCCGCTCCCATCACAACAACCCTTTTCCCTTTTGCGTCGAAGCCCACGGACTTCAGGGAGGCAAGAAAACCAGGGGCATCTGTGTTATATCCGCACAAATACCCATCTCGATTGACAACTGTATTGACTGCCCCGATCACCCTGGCTTCTTCATCGACTTCATCCAGATACGACAAAACCCGCTCTTTATGAGGGATAGTCAGATTAACTCCCCCCAGGTTAAGCGCCCGTACAGCACTTACAGCTTCAGCAAGGCTCTCCCTGCGCACCAAAAAAGGTAGATAACAACAGTCAAGCTTGAGTGCCTTGAATGCTGTATTCTGCATGAGCGGAGAGAGGGAATGAGTTACCGGGTCCCCAAATAACGCAAACACCTTAGTCGAGCCACTAACCATCATTTTTCCCCTCAATTCTATGGATCAGAGTCAGATCACAGATCAGAGGGACGGTTCATCTGATCCGTTTTAGAAACTAAACCTTCCCCTCCACATCCAGAAATGCGCCGGGAACCGTCCCCCTTGCACGCGCATGCACGCGCATAACGCATAATATTTTAACCCCTGATCATAATAACTATATACGAAAAGGGGGTTATCATTTGGCACATACACTGGCAGAAATGAAAGTAGCAAATATTTCTGAAGAGGGTCTACAAAAACTACAGAATGCGGAAAAAGCAATAAACAGCATTGGAGGCGGCACTCAGGACGAGGAAATCTACCTCCTTGCCCTGACCAGACAGGGGCGCTAAAACGCCCCTGTTTTACCCGTTATTGGCAGGCGATAAAAGCCTCTTAATCTGAACAACTAGCTTTTCCAAATCGAGCGGTTTTGTCAAATAAAGATCCGCCCCTGCCTCTTTGCTCTTCCGGATGTTCTCTTCATCATCTCCACCGGAATACAGAATTACAAACACATGCGGGTGCCGCTCTTTAATCAGCCGTGTTGCTGTCAGACCATCCATAACCGGCATCAAAATATCCATGAGCACTATCTGCGGCTTATGTTGCTCAACCATCTCCACAGCTTCACTTCCGTGTTTTGCCTCACCGATAACTTTAACGGGAGAATAAGCATCCAAAAATGCAGCAACCAGCGACCTCAGCTCAGCATAGTCATCAGCAATGATGACACTCGACAATTAAATCCACTCCCCCACCTGAAAATAGCGTTCGTAACAGGAAAACACTATCTTCCGCAATTCCCTGACTTCGGCCTCAGTTTTTACCCTCTGCTAATATAGCCCTATAGCGGCATGGGCGTACGCTTAAACTGCTCGTAAACCGCCCCCAAATCCGATGCAGTCCATCCAAGTTGGAAGATCCTACTGCCAACAAACAAGCTCAGAGAAGTCCATGTTTGCTGCTGTGTTTGAGAATTAATCTTTCAATAACCCTCACCAGCCGGGTACCGATAAATTCTTTTCTGCTTATCGGAGTAACCAGAATTGTAAACAGCCCGAGCCTGTTTCCCCCCAGGATATCCGTAAAAATCTGATCACCCACCACTGCAGTTGTATCCGGTTTCGTCTGCATTAACTCCATGGCCTTGCGAAAGCTGTGGCGCCGCGGCTTTCCTGCCCTGGCCACAAAGGGAATTTCTATAACATCTGCCACCTCCCGTACACGGAGGTCAGAATTATTGGAAACAAAACACAACTTGAAACCGATTTCCTTGGCACGCTCTATCCAGGTAATGGTATCACCGGATAACTCCGGGTTGTTCCACTCGGTTAAGGTATTATCCAGGTCAATTATGATACCCTTGGTCCCAAGAGCATAAAGTTTTTTGAGGGGAATATCAAAAATCGAATTGTATGTTTTCCTGGGAATAAGAAGATGCATGTACGATGCCCCCTGATTTAAACACTGTTTTATTTAGCATATCCCTGCCATCCTCCCTGCATTCCCTCTTAAGCAGGCAGTTGTATATACCTGGTAATACAGGAAAACTATAGATGGGCTACTCGTATTAATAAGAATCATAAACCAGTTTTAAGGGGATATCAAGTCGGTCAAAAAAAACTGTTATAAAATCATGTTGTAAAGACAGGCACCATTTACCCCTATCTGCCATATTATTAAAATGTGACAAAAATCCGGAGGGGATATGTGTGGTCTCAGGGCTGTTCCTGGCAACAGCTTTATCTTTTCTTCAGGGGATAGTTTTCCTCTTAGCTGGCTATATCAGCAATAATGCCTTTCCAAGGCCGCTTTCCGAAGAGGATGAAGCCATCTTTTTACGCCGCCTTGATGAGGGGGATGAAGAGGCAAGAAACATCCTCATCGAACATAACTTGAGGTTAGTGGCTCATATTATCAAAAAATTTGATGGGGTGGGAGAAGACGCAGATGACCTTATTTCTATCGGCACCATCGGACTAATCAAAGCAATCAATACTTTTAATACGGACAGGGGAACAAAACTGGCTACATATGCCGCACGCTGCATCGAAAATGAGATCCTTATGACAAGATCTCCCGGGAAAATGTGGCAGTCCGGTGTTCCTCGGCTTTAATCACCATTGTTACAGTAATACCATCTGTTGGTCTTCCAGAGATGGTGATTTGAGAAAGCAGAGCCCTGATCAGGGCTCGTTTTTTCTTCAAATTTTATTTCATCAAGCCTGTTAAGAAGACAAACAACTCTGTCATGCAGTTCATCCGTTTGTATTGTATCATCATTGGCTTCTGCCAGCAGATGCTCCAGTTCCTCTTGCCTCGCCTTGAGCCTCTCTTCACTTCGTTTTATATCTACCAACCTGCACTTGGCCTTTTCATCCAACTCTAATAGTCCCATAGCCATCGAATCCAGGACGGTTTCCCGTCCCTTTTCCAATTTATTTAACCGTTTTTTTATCTTATCATTTTCCTCTTTAAGATCGTTTTCCCTGGGCAGTCTTGCCACCGCTTCCCTGGCAATAGCAGACGGATCCCAGAGAAACACCCTAACCTGTTCCCAAACGGCCAGTTCCAAAATATCAGCTGATATTGCCTTTGATGGAGAACAGCCTTGATTAGACGCGCCCTTTGATCGGCGACAGGTATACCGTCGGGCAGCTTTTCCCCACCAGTTGATATAAGATCCCCCCATTGTATTTCCGCAGTCATCACAGGTTAACAAACCTGAAAGCAAATATTTGCGTCTCCCCTTTTTAGACCATAATCGCCGAATTGAGTTGATCTTTTCTTGGGCTTTTTCCCATGTTTCGCGGTCAACTATAGGCGGAACAGGGATGGTAATTACGGACTCCGGCGGCCGTGGCAGCCCGGTATGCCATTCTGTTTTTCCGTATTTCCATTCACCCATAAAGACGGGATTGGTTAACATCTGACGCACCACCTGCCGGTGCCAACATTGTGCCCGCCTGCGTGTCGGGACCTGCATCTCATTCAAGCGGTTTGCTACCGCTGCAATTCCGATATCCTCACTGATGAACCACTGAAACATCTTGCATACGATCGCGGCTTCTTCATCATAAAGTGATACCTCTCCGGTTTCCGTGTCATACCGGTAACCATAAACATCGAAATTAACCGGTATGCCCCCCTGCCGCGCCTTCTGGAGTTTCCCTCGCGTTACCCGCTCGCGGATTTTTTCCCGTTCATATTCTGCAATCGCTCCCTTGATGGCGTAAAACAACCGGCCCTCCGGTGTGGTTTTCCACTCGAAATCAAGAAACTCCAGCTGTACACCTGCTTTTTCAAACTCTTCACTGAGATAAAGCTGATGTGCCAGCCTGCGGGACAGGCGATCCGGATCTCGTAAAACCAGGGTGTTCACCGTCCCCATCCTCACCGCCTCACGCAGGGCATCCAGCCCCGGCCTGTCCAGTGTAGCCCCGGAAGCCCCTTCATCAGCATACAGTAAAATTTCCACCGCTCCTAACTCCGCGGCTCGCTGTCTGCAGGCCTCTCTTTGCTCGGCAAGGCTGTACCCGTGCACAGCCTGCTCCTCTGTACTCACTCTGACGTAGATGGCGGCGCGCAATTTTGTTTCTGTTCCTCCTTCCTTTCCTCTAAAACTTTTTTGGCCAGCAGCTGGAAGGCTGTCTTTAAACCAACACCCCCTACAAAAACCATCCGTATCACCGGCTGCTCCTGCCACTTTTCCTTCATCACCAACCTCTCCCTTCACCTCTCCCTTCAATTAATTTTACGTTTTCGACAGATTGTCCTATGCAGAAATGCGCCAGGAACCGTCCCCCGTGCATCTGTTTGGCATATATTCCCGCAGGGTCATGACTTCAGCTTCGAGATCCTAATGTTCCTGCGCGCATCGAAAAAGAGCAGAAGTGAAGTCTATCTTTATGACCCCATCGGTACAGATAAAGAAGGGAATGAGATAACTTTGATTGATATTCTGGGCACAGACCCGGATACCGTCTCTGAATTGGTGGAAAAGTTTTTTGAGTCCCGCAGACTCATTGAAAAGCTGAAAAGTTTGAGCAGCAGGGATAGGAAGGTATTGGAACTGCGGTATGGGCTTGGCGGGAAAAGGAGAAAAACCCAGCGGGAGGTTGCAAAGATCTTCGGTATTTCCAGAAGCTATGTTTCACGAATTGAGAAAAAAGCCATTAATAAACTGTTTCAAGAGCTTACCCAAAATAAACCACCCGTTTAACACAAAGTGGTACATAATAAATATTTATTATGGTTAAAACTATGATGAGACTAAAATCACCAAACTAAAAACAGCAAAAGGAGTGCTAGATAATGGACGAAAAACAACACATTCACTGCCTTGTGGACAGTTGTCACTACTGGAGTCAGGGAAACATGTGCCAGGCCAATGAAATCATGGTCACCTCTGACACCTTTGGATCCAGCCAGCCGGAAGAAGTAGATGCCAAACGGGCAAAATCACTTTCTCCCACACCGGTAGACAGCTGTATGGAAACCTGCTGCAAAACTTTCATCTCCAAGGATGGCGAAACAAAAGTTGACGGTATTCAAAAAATGACCTGAGCCAGGAGTGTTTCTTATGGATGAACAAAAACAGGACACTGAAGAGCCGCTGTTTGTAGAGGAAGATACGGGGTCAGCTCCTGTAGTCAACATCAACAAAAATATCAACAAAAATAAAAGCAAACCACGGGTTATCAACAGAAGGGGGCGGTTAAAGAAGTGAAAGATAACACCCGAGTAGGGTGTCGCTCTTTAAAGTCTAGAGCAGCGTCTCTTGGTACAAGACACGAAAGATGACACCCGAGTAGGGTGTCATTCTGCATCAATGCCCGTTAATAGTTCGACAATTTCTCTAAAAATAACTGCAGCACAATCACCACCTGAACCTCCACCCTCTATATAAACAGCGATGGCCATCTGAGGTTTTTCAAGAGGGGTATAGCCGACAAACCAGGAATCAATAACTGGTTTTTCTTGAGCATCCTCTCTTCCGGTTTCAGCGGAACCTGTTTTACCGGCACTGCCCAATCCTGGAATCTGTGCCTTCCTTCCGGTGCCATCGGCAACAGCAAGTTCCATCATCTCTTGCAGTTCTTTGGCAACATGAGATGGCAGAACTCTGCGGGGAGTAGAGTTTTTTTGAACAATGCTGGGTTTTTGGTATACTCCCCCTCGGGCAACTGTAGCAGCAAGCACTGCCAAATTTAAAGGGGAGATGGTCACCCCGTCCTGCCCAAGGGCAGCGTTCCCCACCTGACCGGAGAAGCCTCCGATCTGTACCAGGCCACCCTTTACAGGTGTATAACCGGTAATGCCCTCTTCTAATCCCAGGAGTTGAGAGTAATGCTCAAGTTTTTGGCTGCCCAGGCGCAGTGCTACCTCCACAAAAACCTGATTACATGAGTTGGCAAATGCCTCCCGAAAAGTTTGCTCCCCATGCCCCTCTTTTTTCCAACATGATATTTCCTCCCGGTTTTCAAAAACATATTTCCCGTTACAGTTAAACTTTTCATCTGGGTGGACAACCCCTTCGGTCAAGGCAGCAGCCGCAACCACAATTTTGAATATTGAACCTGGGTGAATAAGCTTCAAGCTGCGGTCGAATTCTTCACCTTGAAGAAAACCCTCATTATAGGAGTAGGATGGACGGCTGGCCAGTGCCCTGATTTCCCCGGAAGGGATATCGATCAAAGCGACAGCCCCTTTTTCTATGTGCTCATCCAGTACTTTTTCCACTGCTTGCTGGACATCCCGGTCAAGAGTGAGCACAACATCTTTCCCCTTGGTGACAGTACCCTTTTCCCCCCGCAGAAGCAGACCCCTGCCTTTTAACAATTCTCCGCGGCCATCTACAACAACACCCAGATTGATAACCGGCTCCGGGGGAGTAAGTTCCTTATTGTAAAACGCTTCGATACCCTTAATCCCTTTCTCTACCATGCCTTGGGTCACTGAACCTGTGGTGCATCCCACAATATGCCTGGCTAAAGTATTGTGCCCATACCGGCTGATCAGTGGGACAGCATAGATGCCAGGTATTTTCTGTTGGGATAGTTTCAGTGCCTCTTCTTCGGTCAGGGTACCCTTCAACAAAAAAGGTTTTCTGCTGTTTATTTTATCACTCAACAATATTTCCACCTGTTGACTGTACTCCGGAAGCATGGTTGACAACTGCTCAACCGCAGCGGAAGGGTTACAAAGAAGGGAAGGAAAAACAGCCAGATGGTAGATCCCCTGGGAATCCAACAGTGACCTACCTTCCCGGTCGAGGATATCCCCGCGAAAAACGTTCCCAAGTTCCAGACTGACCATCCTGTTTTCCACAGCTAGATTAGTCAGTTTTTCCCCTTGATAAAGCTGCAAATAGGCGATCTTTCCCCCTAAAATCAGGAAAACCAAAAGAAAACAACAAAAAAGTAAAACAATCCGTGCATTAATCCTGGAATACATAAAACACCCCCGGCTGATGACAGGGGGACGGGGGTCCTGTCATCCGGCCTCTTTTTTATCATCTGTGATGTCACTGAGGTGAAAGGGTGACAGAGGACGGTTCTCTGTCACCTCCCCGAATCTCCCGGGTGACTATCACCTATCTTATATACAATGCACCATATATAGCCATTTTATACAGGGTGCCTGTCACCTGGGGAGTCACCCGGGGAGAAGCATCGAAAAATAAGTTTTATCAGATTCGGAGAAATTAATATCGGGAGGTGCTTAAATGAAAGGAACTACCAGATACTGGTTGGTTGCTGGTTTAGACGCCATGGTTACTGGCGTCGGCATGATTCTTCCAAGAGGGCGGTTAAAAACAGCTGCCCTCAGCTTCGGCATGACACAGGTAGCCCTGGGGCTGTCTGGCATGTTGAAACCTGAGGTACGCCAATAACTATCTCAGGAACAGGGCACTGACAGGTGCCTTGTTACATTTTCTGATATTTTCTTGCTGCTTCCTGGTGCTCCCTGAAAGTTTTGCTGAACTGATGGGAGCCGTCTCCCCTGGCCACAAAAAAGAGATAATCTCCATCTGCCGGGTAGAGAACAGCCTTGATAGATGATGCACCGGGATTAGCGATGGGTCCCGGTGGCAATCCTGTATGCAGATAAGTGTTGTAAGGAGAAGGGTTTTGAAGGTCTTTAGTTGTTAATGTTTCCTTCTGTTTACCTAAAATATATTGAACAGTGGCACAGGATTCCAGACGCATCCCCCGCTGTAATCGATTCAAAAAAACGGCAGCAACCTGCGGGCGTTCCTCTTCCAGTTTAGCCTCCCGTTCTACAATAGAAGCCAGTGTTATGATCTCTCTCACACTTAAATCCACTTCATCTGCTCGCTGCTGCAGTTGCGGGGTAAATACTGTTTGGAACTTCTCCAGCATCAGTTTGATAATTTCTTCCTCAGACATCCCGGGGCGCAGCTCATATGTGGCAGGAAACAAGAAACCTTCCAAACGCTCATATCCTGTCTCAGAAATACCCTCTAAAAAAGAAAGGGGGTAATTGGCTCCCAGGGCTTTTTGAAAAAGCTCGCGGTCAGCAATTCCCTTCTGCACAAGCAGATCTTCAATTTGTTTGACAGTATAACCTTCTGGTATCGCCAGACGATAACCGGCAACCTTACCGCTGCTGATGCATTCTACTATTTCCTTCATCGACCAGTTATTGCTGATCTGGTATTGTCACCGGCTTGCATTTTTTTTATCCTGTCCTGTGAGACGCCCGTAATGGACAAAGAAGCGGCTGCTTTTGATCATCTTTATTGTCTGCCAGGGTTTCCCCTATGTCAACCAATGTCGAACCCTTGTTGATATTGACCGTAACTATTTGTGAGTTGCCTGGAGACAAACAAACAGGACCCATTAACCAATTGATACTGAATTGGACAGCGATCCAGATACTGCCGATCAGCAGGATAAGGGCACCCCAACGCAAAGGGTACTGATATGGGTTCAAAAAAGAGAGCAGAACCTCTCTAGATTTTGCCATAGATGATAACAGCCAGCTTTCCTCTCCTATTTTTATCATTATACCAGTTGTTACATACAGTGACAAGCTTCGACAGATACTGTTACAGTGGCTGTGTGCCGGAGTAAACGGGCCCACCCCTCCTGTGCATAAACGCGGGGATGATCCCCGCGTCCACACTGTGCTCTTTTTATATTTTGCTGACGAAAACCACCAACGATCATTGGTGACATCATTTCCTCAATCTAAACAAACCATAGTTCCTGGTATTACCCAGGTGCCTGTCACCGCTTTACTATGTTTCCGGTTCAGGTTCGGGTTCTGGTTCAGGTTCAGGTTCAGGCTCTGGTGGTTTTGGTTCTGGTTCTGGTTTAGGTTCAGGATTAGGATTTGGTCTAGGTTCAGCCGATGGTTCTTTGGTGCCGACCCTGACTACCTGATCAGTAGGCCTGTAGTAATTTTGAGAGAGCAGCTGTTTGCTGCCGTTGATGATGCGGTAAGCAGTGACCCTGTACCCTTTAGCACCGGCTTTTTCAACAACTGTTTTACCTTTGAGAAGGTTGGGGTCATCTTTCGTAGTTACCTTGGGATTGATGACACTATTGACCACCGTCTCCAGAGATACGTTCTTTCGCTGCTGCGTATTACCGAAAATCTTCATCGTCAAACTACCTTTGCCAACATAAGTTTTGATATAAATATGGGATTTTAAATTATTGCGGAATTTTAAGTCCTGGTATCCATAAGACACAGCGGCATCGCGGCCCAGGGGCACATAAGTAATTGCCAGGGAGTGATTACTCCTTTCAGTAATTTCAAGCCCTGCCAGCAGAACAGTATTATACAGTGTTGAAGATACCTGGCAGACCCCGCCGCCGAGACCGGGAACAAATACATTGGATTCAATAATTATGGCCTCACGGTAGCCACTTTTAGCGGTACGCGGGCCAACCCTTTTGTTGAAAGAAAACACTTCACCAGGTTTGATCAAAGTGTTATTGAGAGCCTTTGCTGCCAGGGCAATATTATAGGACCTGTTATAATTACTGGCATCAAATTTTGTTGTAAATGATGAGATTATCCCGTTGATGCCCATTGCCTCAATATCAGCTGTGCTAACCTTGGGAAGCTCTTCCTTGTACTGCAGCTCTATTTCTCCAGCAAAGGGCTGTTTGAATAATTTTAAATCATCCAAACTGACATCCAGATCAACAGCTATACCGGTTTTGCTGGGAATAATAGTTATCTGATCACGGTCATCGATGATCAGGCGTGCATCCTGCGGTTCGTCAAGACCTTCTGAAAAAGATGCTAATATTGACTCAACCTGTTGGGTATCGATCATCACCTCTGGACAGGGTATCACAACCTGCTTATGGTAAGCATACCATGTCTGGCTGATGCGTTTGCTGATAGACCCCTCCCTGCCTACCTGGTAAGCCTGTTGAGCAGGTTTTTTAGCATCAATGGAAAACCCAAGCTCTCCTCTGCTCAAGCTGACTCTTTCCTCACTGGCAGTGATCTCTACAGGCGCAGATAGAAACTCCTGCTGCACCTCTGATATCTTTTGCTCTGCTTCATCTTGGGTAAGACCACCCACCTCGATCCACTCAACCTGAACGCCCGGCACTATTTTGCCCTTCCAGGCTACAGATATATAAATAATACAACTCAAAATGATGATGACAAATACACCGATGGCCCCCAATAGAAGCAGGACCGGTTTATTCTTAAACACAGGTGTTCTCCTCCCCAAACCTTCCTGCTACAATATTACGCAGGGAAGATGCCTGGAATTACGGCAGGCTAAAACTTACTTACTCGAATTCCATTTCTTGATAAGCGTCAACAACCCGTCCCCATTCCTCTTCATCTTCGATTTCGCACAAGAATTCTTCCCCATCCTCATCCCTGACGAATTTAAAAATAATCTGTTCATCATCACCTACCTGTTGGAGGACAACGTACTCAGCATCATCCACAAAAAACTTCTTAATAAGGGTGAATTCATGCTCCTGTCCCTCTTCATCCTCAAGCACCAAACAGACATCTTCTTCCCAATCAGAGCTCATCAACGGGCAACCTCCTCATTAATTTAACTTCCATGAATTGCCATGATAAAAGGATATCCATTTTCATTATATCCTAATCCAGCCTTTTCACTCCTCCTGTTTCCGCCGCCAGGTCAGATAGTTATCGAGAATCAGGCAAGCAGCTATCCTATCGATTACCTGTTTTCTACGGCGCCTTCTCATGTCCCCCTCCAGCAAAGAGCGCTCAGCCGCTACAGTGCTCAAACGCTCATCCCAATATACTACAGGGATACCTGTCTCCTGGTGAAGCATCTCTCCAAAAGCAACATAGGAAGCGGCTTCCTCTCCTGGCCTCCCATCAAGGTGTCTGGGATACCCGATCACCACCTCTTGAACATCATATTCGCGGACCAGATCACAGACTAAATTAAGATCTTCCGGTATGTTGTCCCGTTTTATTGTTGTCACGGCCTGCGCTATCAGCCCTGATTGATCACTGACAGCGACACCGATCCTCTTTGTTCCCATGTCAAGCCCCAATACCCTCATAAAACACTCCTAGTAGACCTTAATATAGAAATAAGGACATGCCGCTGCACAGTACCCACACAGCAGACAGTCCTCTTCACGCACATGTGTCTTCCCATCCTGACCCAAATAGAGCGCACCCTGTGGGCAGTGTTTTATACACTCCTCACACCCCTCACACCAGGGGTCAATATGCAGCTGCCTCTTCGCCCTGCTGACCTGCTTCTTCAATCCATCGGAAACCGGAAGCCCGCTTGCTGCCAGGACATTGATCTCTATCTCCTGGCGCGTCTTCATCCCCACCGCTACAGCTGACGCAAAGGGCCGGCTGAAAGCAAACCTCAAGGCTTCGTCGGCCCGGGGCAATAGATTGCCTCCCCCCAGGGCTTTCATCAGATAGATTCCCTTGCCGGCAGCCGCAGCCTTCGTCAAGACATCTTCCATTTCCTGGCGTGTTCCATCCTGGATCCCCAGCCCTTGAATATTGAAAAGAGGGTGGATAACATCTATTTCCGGCAGTTCTGAAGCCGCCTGAGCCCCGGCGATCCGATGTGTAGAAATCCCCACAGCCCTCACCAACCCCTTTTCCTTTGCCTCAATTAAATAATCCAGAGCAGCTCTGTGACCGCGTATAGTCAGAGCAGATTCCTGCTCATGGAGGAGAAAAATATCGATATAGTCTCGGTCAAGCTCCTGCCTTGCCTTTTCCAGGCTTGCCTTCATTTCCTCTGCTGTTACAGAATATGATTTTGTAGTAATAACCAGGTCTTTGTCAGGACAGCAACATAGAAGCTGCTTGAGGTAGTGATAGCTGTCATAAATTTCGGCTGTATCAAAAAAATTAACCCCCTGCTCAACTGCGTATTTAAGTAACGCTGCACCTTCGGCAAGGGGAAGGTCTGCTTGCAATGGCCCCATAGTGAGAACCCCAAAGCAAAGGCGTGACACCCTGAGGCCTGTCCTTCCAAGAATACTATATTCCATTATTCACCTTTCTCAAGATAGCTTGTTACTAATTCTTCTATAAGCTCGTCACGTTCAAATCTCCGGATCAAGTTGCGGGCGTTGCGGTAATTGGTTATGTAGCCAGGGTCTCCTGAAAGAAGGTAGCCCACCAGTTGACTGATCGGGTTATATCCCTTCTCCTTGAGAGCAGCATATACAGCTACAAGGGTTTCCCCTGCAGAACCACCCTCTTCACTGCGAAACCTGTATGCCATTGTTTTATCCAGTTCATTTTCAGACATCCTGGTTATCACCCCTGGTATTGATTGGCATCTACACTTATTCTATTCTCTATGATCAGGTTTGATCCTTCTTGATCAGGAATAATATTTCAAAAGTTTACTACTTTCTGATAAATCCCTCTCATAAGGGAACTGTATGGTTGATTATGGAGTTAAACTACCCCAGCAGGAACAGGAACTTGGGCAGAGCTTGAATAACCTTTGATTCTTATGGAGTTAAACTGTCCCTTCCATAAGGGTTGGTTCACTGCTCCAACTGCTGAAGCAATACCTCTTTACCTTTTATTAATGCCTCCCCGAGGCGTGCAGGGTTTTTTCCACCGGCCTGAGCCATCTCCGGTTTGCCGCCACCCCCGCCGTCCACGACCCGGGCCACTTCCCTGAGCAGCTTTCCGGCGTGGAGCCCGCGACTTTTGATCAGATCCTTGCTGACAAAGCATACCAGGCCGGCCTTGTTGCCCAGCGGACTCCCCAGAATAGTCACACCTGAACCGAGTCTGTCCTTGAGCAGATCGCCCAGAGAGCGGAGTGCATCCATATCACTGGCCTCCACATTAACTGCCAGCAGTTTTACACCATCCACATCAACAATCTGATCCAGCAGGGAATCTACCTGGCCGCGCATGGCTTTCATCTGCAGCTGTTCGATCTCTTTTTCTTTTTCATGAAGCTGCTGCATCAATAACTCTAACTTGCTGACAACCTCATCTGATTCTACTTTGAGAATACTGCTCACACTGCGCAAAACCTCAGTCTGGTCCTGCCAGTAGTGCAAAAGGGCATCCCCGGTGAAGGCCTCGATCCGGCGCACCCCTGTGCCGATACCACTTTCGGAAATGATATGGAAAAACCCTAATTCACTTGTTCTGCGCACATGGGTACCACCACATAGTTCCTTGCTGTACTCACCGATCTCCACTATCCTGACCGTATCCCCGTACTTTTCTCCGAAGAGGGCAATGGCACCCTTTACTCGTTCATCATCATGCGCGGTTTCAAAGCAGTTAACCATAATGTTCTCCAAAATCCGTTCATTAACCTGATTTTCCACACTTATTAACTCCTCTTCGGAAAGAGGGGCAAAATGTGAAAAGTCAAAACGCAGCCGCTCCGGAGAAACAAGGGATCCCATTTGCTGTACATGATCCCCTAAAACATTCCTTAAAGCACTGTGCAGAAGGTGGGTTGCTGTATGGTTGCGTGCAGTCCTGAAGCGGCGCTGTTCATCAACCTGAGCAAGCACAAGGTCACCCTTCTGAACTGTGCCGCGGCTGACAAAGCCATGATGTATGACAACACCCTCCTCAATGCTTTTTGTGTCATTTATCATAATTTCACCATCAGCGGCACAAAGTTTCCCCTCGTCACCGACCTGGCCTCCACCCTCAGAGTAAAAAGGTGTCTGGTCCAATATAACCTGTACCTGCTCCCCCTGGATCGCTTTCACTTTTTCGCTTTCCATCTGCTATGATCGCTGTGATCTGGGAGCGGGCAGAGAGGTTCCCATATCCTGTAAATTTAGTTTTATCACCGCTGTAAGCGGTACAAACCTTGAAGCTGTCTGAGGGCACAGTTTCCACCCGTGCAGCCCTCGCCCGTTCACGCTGCTTTTCCATGGAGACTCTGAAGCCATCAAGATCGACATTCATGCCCCGCTCCGCCAGTATCTCCTGAGTCAGTTCCAGGGGAAACCCGAAGGTATCATAGAGCCTGAAGGCAACACCGCCAGGAAGGTTCTTTTCCCCGGATACCTCGACCTTTTCCAGCTGTTCCTGCAGAATCTGAAGCCCCTGCTCCAGGGTTTCGCTGAAGCGTTCTTCCTCCAGGGAAACAATCCTTTGAATATGACCGGACCGCTCTTTCAGTTCACGGTAAGGATCCTGATAAAGGGCGATGGTTTTGTCTGTAAGCCTTTTTAGAAAGGGATCCCTGATCCCCAGCAGCCTGCCATAGCGTACCGCCCGCCGCAGAATGCGGCGCAGCACATAACCACGTCCCTCATTGGAGGGATGCACTCCATCTGCTATCAGGAAGGACACTGCTCTGGCGTGATCCGCAATAACCTTCAGGGCAACATCACTTTTATCATCAGCCCCATAGCTGATGCCCGAAGCTATAGCCGCCTCTTCGATCAATGGAAAGATAAGATCTGTCTCAAAATTGTTTGGAACCCCCTGTAAAACTGAGGCGATTCGCTCTAATCCCATCCCGGTGTCGATGTTCCGGCGCGGGAGTTTGGAAAGCTTTCCATCTTCCTCACGGTTAAACTCAGTAAAAACCAGGTTCCAGACCTCCAGGTACCTGCCGCATTCACATTCCACTCCACAATCCGGGGAGCCACAGCTGTATGCCGGGCCGAGGTCGAACAGGATCTCTGAACAGGGCCCACAGGGGCCAACTGGTCCCGCTTCCCAGAAATTTGTGTCATCACCCAGAGGAATGATCCTCTCCCTGGGCACACCCATTAAATCATGCCAAATCTCTGCTGCTTCTTGATCATCGCGATAAACAGTAATCCAAAGATCCTCAGGGGGGAGCCCTAACTCTTTGGTAAGAAACTCCCAGGACCAGCCAATGGTCTCTTTTTTAAAGTAATCCCCGATAGAGAAGTTTCCCAACATCTCAAAAAATGTGTTGTGGCGTGCTGTCTTACCCACCTCTTCCAGGTCTTGTGTGCGCAAGCACTTCTGTGCAGTGGCAAGGCGCGGGTGAGGTGGTGTCACTTTCCCCTGAAAATAAGGTTTAAAAGGAACCATACCTGCAACTGTCAGCAGCAAACTGGGATCATCCTTGGGAACAAGAGATGCACTTGGCAGGATCAGATGATCGCGTAAGGCGAAATAATTAAGAAATTTTCTTCGTAATTCCGCACCGGTACTCAATATTTAACACTCCCGAGTAATTGCTCATTATCAGGCTAATTATAGTATACGATTTCAGTTATTGTCAATAAAACCAGTATCCCTACAGTACTGACGCATCAAAATGTTTAAAAATCTTGCGAGTACAAAAACTGGCGTTTTTATCACCGATTCCGAAGTTTTTTTGAAAAATATCCGTTCTACATGTGGTGGCACATCCTTTTCAAGCTATTTTGCTCCTTTTAACCTACTATAGCACCTTCAAATGGGCATACGGGTAGTGTACACCGTATTGAAACCGCTATGTTGAATAGAATTGCTAAGCTGCCGTTGGCCTTATTTTCCAATCATCATCCTGAACCAATCGCAGTTGGCCTGGGGATTTCATTAACTTGCGAATTCGCTTTGTATCTAAGGAATTGTAAATCATGTTTTTACGAAACTTTTCAATGAGTCTCCGAAACCCAACTTTTTTAGCATGTTCGGTTAGGCAAACCGAATGAAGCACCATTTCATTGAGCATCCGGCCAATATG
>NZ_CDRZ01000271.1 GCF_000946815.1 Syntrophaceticus schinkii
ACCTCGTTTATGTTGTGTTGAAGGAGTTAAACAGGCCGCTTACTCTTGAGGAAATTTATCAAGAAGGTACAAAAGCGTAGACATGAATGAAATCAGCCGTACGTCAGTCTATGCATATGTAAATACACATCCTAGAATTATGTATACTACTGCTAAAAAATATATATTAGAGGACTGGGGTAGGGACGATATTAAGCTTAAGAAGTTTGATCTAAAATCGCAAGATATTATTACGAATGGTTCGAGTTGTCCTTGGAAAGTGATATTGGAAGTCTTTCAATTTCAAGGTCGCTATACAACAAAGTACCGAGCATCGGAAAGTTACTTGGGATATAACAATATAAGGATAAGCAGAGGTGTTAAGTTAAAGTTTGGTAGTAAAATTATAGTAATTGGTACCAGCGGGGAATTATATTTTGAATCAATAACCCATGAATTGATATTAGGGTTAAGAGAATGGGGTAGGGGGGTTAGGGTAGACTCGATTTTTTTATCTTGAGTTTTTTAATGAGCACATTGTAAGGTGTCTATCAGAGGAACAATTTAAGGTATACGAACCCTTACCTGATAAACTGTTGAAAAAAGCAGAGGGTTTATGGGAAGCAGAATGTCTTAAGGTCAAGATGCGTGATATCTACTGGCGCATTAAACAGTCATTAGGGAGAAGGCCGACCCGCTTAGATATGTATGAAGGGAGCGATATACCCTTCAGGGAATATCTAAAGGACGGCTGGTTGAGGTTTCTGAAATCCGTAGAAGAGCTGGAGCCGGAGGAGGAAGGTTGGCTGGACACACCCGCGGAGGAATTTCTCAAAGAGGTGGAACAGACGCGGTTCACCAAGGCTTATAAACTGCCGACTATCAGAGCCTTCCTGTACCAAGGTGCCATAAGGGAGCGTGTACAGCTGAGGGACATCGGTGAGGAAATGATGAGCTTTTACCGTGATTATCCGCTTCACCAAAAAGACCTTAACAACCGCAGCAACCGAAACTGGAGAAGCTGGGGGGTTGATGAATTTGTCCGCCTGGCAAAGAATAATCCAGTGAAGTTTTTGAGCCGGGGGCAGTTCTTCCACTATGATGAGATCAACAAAGTCATGTACTTAGATTCTGCAGTTGAGCCTTTCCTTTCTCCAAAACTGGCTTTTCATGTGGATGATATTCTAATATACAGAGGAACCGATTATTTCCGGAGACGTTATAAAGATTGATATAAAGGGTGATCATTTTGTCCCACTGTGTATTCTGTCAAATACGGCCAGAGCAAGTAATTGCGGAAAACGAACTAGCTGTAGCCCTGTTCGACAATTATCCGGTTAACCGCGGACATGTACTGGTAGTTCCTAAACGTCATGTAGAAACTTATTTTGAGGCAACACTTGAGGAAATGGACGCAATAACCCGCTTGATAATCGAAGTGAAAGATAAACTGGATCAGCAGTTTCAACCTGACGGCTACAATATCGGTGTTAATGTTGGAGGCGCCGCTGGGCAGACCATTTTTCACCTGCATGTGCATGTTATCCCCCGCTACTCCGGGGACGTCCCTGACCCCCGGGGTGGAATAAGAAGAATAAAAAAGAGCCTGGTGCCTTATCTGGAGGAGGGGGAAGGATGAAGAAGGTTTACAACAAGCTGGTAAGGGATAGGATACTAATATTGACTACATAACTGATAAACCGGGGTTTGCTTTGAATGTTCTTGAACCAGAATCCCGAGAAGTCGTGGGAGTACGTCAATTACTAATCGAGGCATTCCAGAAGCGCACTTCAGGCAGATGACACCCGCTTACCCTTCAACCATTCCAAGGCGCCAGGGGTTTGCTCCCAGGCTTTGCGGGAATGTGAAGCATAGATGATGGCTTCATTTTCATCCCCCATCCCATAATAGTTCGGTTTCCTCCAGGGGATGGCTTTCTCTCCCAGCAAATAAGCGGGTACACATTGATTGCTTCCCAGGGCTTCTTGAAGCATCATATTGGAGCGCTCGTTGGCCCCTCCAGTGACACGATATGTCCAAAGTGTTTTATCATATGCAATAAAGCAGGTGTTTTCATCCCCGTAGCGGGCCATCAGCAGGCGCATCTCCTGATCGCGTCCAACCTCCAATAAACAGGCCGACAAAATGTATCTGTTACCCTGGTTGTCATTCGGATTAAGGCGCAAAAGCTCCCAGTAAATATCAATTGCCCTATCAATCCTTCCCGCTTCCCGGAGGCTGTCGGCATACCCTCTGAGAGCTCTCATATACGGCCTCGTCTCAATGATCATCCAAAAATGCCCGGCATTTGTCTGAATGTATTCATTGCCTAGTATTAGACGTCCCGCACATACAGCCTTATCATAGAAAGATATTTTCTCATCCAACAGGTCACTCTCGTCCGCTAGCAGGTTAAAAGCATCAACACAGTAAGGGGATATTTCCAGCGCATCCCAGGCGTATTTGATGCGCACATCTCTGTCAGCAATATCATAGGCATCGCAAACCAGGTCATCGGCACGGTAATAGCGGTCCTGGTCAAAAAGCGGCCAGGTATCCCCCTCCCAGGTAGGCACCTTAAAACGCATCTTCTTTTTGGTTTTTAACCAAAGCACACCGGATACCGGCTCATCTGTTTCCTGAAAGTTTAGCAAAATTGTTTCCCTATCTGGCACATCCCGGATCCCCTGTTCAGGTATAGCGCCAAGCCACTTTTCATATTTATTGTATTGTTCGTCATGGTTAAGCCCCAACAGGTAATCATACAACTTATCCTTGCAGCGTGTATTCAACACCTGGGGGCGGTGATCCGACATTCTCCCCATCAAGTAGCAAAGGCAATCTTCAATATCCCTGATTACCCTCACCCCGGCAGCAAATCCGCTTGCAGGAAGAACTACCTGCACACCGAGCGCATCGAGGCCCTCTCGTAGTTCTTCTACAGCTAGCCCCTTGGGGATCGACAGCTGCTCAGGCAACCCCCAGATGTACTTCCCCGGACCCTTTTCCCAGGCAAGACACAAAAACTCCAAAAGCGGAATCATTGCCTGTGAAGTGGTGATTTCCAAGAAGAAGGTGCCGCTCAAAGCGTCTCTCAAAATATAGTAAACAAGGTGCTCCTTTCGAGACTTCTTCAGGTTCGAAAAGCTTACATCAAGCGGTTTTTGCTGGTACTTCAACAATCCGTTTTTCTGCACATAGAGATGCCGGGAAACAGATACCAGCAACTGATGTAGTTGATTGGAATGCGTGAGTTCACATTTAGGCATTTAGGCGCCCCCTTTTTCTCTTCCTTAATATTACCATCAGATCACGGAAAATCACAGAAGAATAAGTTCAGACAGGTGCTGATGTTATGTCCAGGAAAATAAGGGAATGATCTAAGCGTAGACTGTATTCCGTCCTTCCCAATAGAATAGGATATAAGAAAAAAAGTAGGTTGTTTTGGGAACTAATCATCTTGGCACTACGGAAACCAGCCATCCGAATGCAATTCATAAAGTCATGCCAGTACTGAATAGTTATTACTCTGTCTTGTGCCTTTTTAAGAATTTCAAATTGTTGAATTCTTCGCTCTTCACTAAATTGTTCTGTTTCTAGGTCCTTTCCTCGCAGCAGGGAGTAGATATACTTTAGCCGTGCCCTTTTAAAACCGAGGCCCACGCCGACACGCAGCAACTGATCCGGATCTGGCTGGATAAAGTAGTTGAATGGTGATGGTCCACCGCTTGAAGGCTTGCGGGATTCGTTGCAAAAACGCTCAAGCTGTGTGCGGCCTTCGTCCCAGAAAACTGACATAAGAGTTAGAATAAAGTACGCATGTATACGGAAAGCCGATGAAGCTGAATATATGCATCTCCTCCGGCAGAAGCTGCTGGAGGAGGTAAACGAGTTTATGGAAAGCGGCAGCACCTATTTGTTCCTTTCCTTTCCCGAGGGGCAGTGCTATAATAAATAATAAATATAAGCGGCAGCGCTTATAGACAATCAAATACATTAATGACAACGAAACCACGGAGGTTTTATACTTTATCAAAGTATGGCACTTCTGTGGTCTTTTTATATTCACAAGAGGGGGGGTGAATAAGCTGGACTTCAAGCTGAAAGATATTGTTTATATGGCTATTACAGCTGCGGCCATGATGGTCGTCAGTTTTTTTACTGTTCCGCTGGTGGTGGCACTCCCTATACCAGGGATCAGAACAATTGTGGTGGCGCCTTTTTATGGGCTGCTGATAGCTTTGGCGGTTGTGAAGATTAAAAAGGTTGGAACGTGTACTATTGTATCCACCCTTTGTGGGCTGCCGTTAGCTTTTATATCTCCTGTTATTCTGATGTTTTGTGTCGCCAGCGGGATCACTGCAGATCTGGTTTTCTTTTTGTTGGGAAGGGATGCATTAAACAGGGCAAAGGTCAGTATTGTCGGGGGTACATACATGGGAACAATGATGGTGTACGGCGAGCTTATGGGCGCTCTTATCTTAAGGGATACGCCCATATCAGCAGTGCTGCAGAACCCACTGGTACTTCTGTTAACCTTTGTGCTTTCCGCGGTGTTAGGTGCTTTGGGCAGTTTGTTGGCTACACGCATATCAAAGGAATTTCGTGGTATTTCCACTGTGGGGTAGTGATATAAAGAGATGGTTTTTATTGACGGGAATTCAGGGAATTCATTGGTTAAAGGCATGAATCCCATCATTAAATTTGTCCTTACCATAATTATTATTGTTTTTAGTATTTGGACAAACACCCTGACTGGACAAGTTTTAAATCTGGGATTTTTGCTGCTGCTGTTTGCTGTCTGGGGCTTACTGCCTGGATTCATTAGACTGGTGCCCATCATGCTGCTGTTTTTGATACCGGTATTTTTGATCAGCGTTATCTGCGGCAGCACTCTTCAAGCAGCGGGGGTTTCATCGATCAGGATTGTTTTCATGTTTCTGTGTTATGTGCTGTTTTGTGGAAGCACCTGCCCCTCAATGCTGACCAGAAGTTTAAACACAGTGGGTGTGTCTTCATATCTATCTATCGGCATTCTGATCACTTTACGGTTTATCCCGGTTTTAATGAATGAAATGCAGAAAATCAAGGACTCATTTGATATGCGTTTGAATGGGCAAAAAAGGGGCTTTAAGGTTTGGTACCGGGGGATGATCATCCCCTTTGTTTTCAGGATGTCCTCTTTGTCAGACAACCTCTCTCTTGCACTGCATATGAAGGGTTTTGGAACTGCAGCACCCACGGTTTATAAGCCTGTTGGTATTAAGGCAGCTGATCTTATTTTTTTGAGCATCATATCTTTATTTATGGCAGGGGTTAAATGGATCTATTAAGAGTTGAAGGCTTGCAGGTAAGATATCCTATACACAAGGAACCGAGCATCAAGGATGTTTCGTTTATAATGAAAAAAGGGGAGCTGGTGCTTCTCACAGGTAAAAGCGGTTGTGGGAAGTCCACTCTCTTAAAGTGCATCAATCTTACAATACCTCATTTTATTCAGGCAGAAATGAGGGGTGTGATCTGTATTGGTGATCGAAATACAGCATCGATGCAGGTGCAGGACATTGTAAGCCTTGTGGGAATTATGTGGCAGGATGTGGAGGCTCAAATAGTCAACTTAAAGGTTGAGGATGAGCTTGCTTTTGGGCTTGAGAACCTTGGTGTTGAAGTTTCAGAGATCACAAGAAGGCTGAAGGTGCTGAAACCGTTGTTAAAAATAGATTACACAGCATTTATTCATTCTCTCTCCGGAGGCCAAAAGCAGAGGGTGGTTATGGGGGCCGTTTTGTCCATGCTGCCTGATTTAATTCTATTGGATGAACCCCTGGCCAATCTCGATTATGAGAGCAGCAAGAGTTTCCTTGCATTTATTAAGAGCCTGACAGGCATGGGTAAAAGCATACTTATGGTAGAGCACCGCCTGGATATGGCGGCACACTATTGTGACCGGCTTTTGATCATGGAAAAGGGAGTTTTGGTCAGGGATATTGATGACAGAGATGCTATTTTGGAGGAAGAGAGGAAAAGAAAGTTTTTTAGAACCCTGCAAAATGGAAACTCCAGGCAGGAAAGTGCTGTCAGCATCAATAATTTAAGCTTTTCCTATGGACACAAATCTGTGCTCAGCAATGTGAGCATCGATATTAAGGCCGGTGAAAGGGTTGTGGTTCTCGGAGAGAATGGGTGTGGAAAAACAACTCTCCTCAAGATCATATCGGGTTTGCTGCCTGTAAGAAATTCGGAAAATGGGATGCTTAAGCTCTTTGAAGCTCCTGTCCACAAAAAAAGAAAGGGGCAGGAGGGGATGATCGGTTTTGTGTTTCAAAACCCAAACCATCAATTGTTTATGGACTCAGTATACAATGAAGTCTGCTTGAATGGTTTTAACGACAAATTTGTGGAAGAGATAGTGGAGTTATTCGAACTGGATGAATTATTATCAAGACATCCCCTTTCTCTCAGCCAGGGGCAGAAGAGACTTGTCGCTGTTGCCTCTGTTGTGGCGTCAAAGCCTAAAATCCTTCTTCTTGATGAGCCTACCATTGGGCAGGATTATGATAATCTACACAGGATAACAGAGGTGCTCAATGCTTTAAATCAGAGGTACGGCATGACACTGATCACGGTTACCCATGATAAGCTGGCCGCAAAAGCATTATGTGATCGGGTTGTGGAAATAGCACAGGGTGGTATAAGTGTCGGCGGTGTGGAGATTGTTGATCAGTATTTTTCATAGAAAAGCAGGACATCAACAAATGCCCACGAGCTATTTAATATATCACTTTAGTTGTTCATAAAAGTTTTCACGAGTTCCTGCAAGAAGCACAATAACCTTTTTGCCGTCAACCTCACTTATGGTATAGGCAATTTCATAATTGATACCTTTATGTTTTACATTGAAACCATAAATACCGGATAAATCACCGCGTTTTGGCTGGCCGATATAAGGATTTTCACTTAATTTTAGTAAAGCTGTTTTGTATGCTTTTTTTAAAGGTTTTTCTTTTTAGCTTTGTAAAAAAACGTTCAGCAGCAGGACTGAATAATATTTCGTACATAATCAGTCCTCTGAACCAAAGATATCGTCGAAGTTTGCTGCTTTCTTTTCACCAACTGCAATGGCATCCGCTTCTTCAAGCATATTGGTAACAGCCTTTTTAATGTTTTTGCTTTGTGTTTCAAATTGCTTTACAAGTTCTTTACCTGAATATCCCTGGGAAACTAGGTCTTTGAGTATTTCAACGGAAAACTCATTAGGTTCCCTATGAAGAGGCTGAATAACAATTTTGCCATCTTCAAGTGAGCATTCAACTTCGCTTCCAAGTTTAAGATGTTTATAGAATTGTAAAGGTATCGTAATTTGACGCTTCTTTGAAACGCTGATTATTTTACGCTCCATAATATCACGCTCCATAACAATCGTAGATATATTTGTAACCTCTTTATAGTATATACAGAATGATCAATAGAATGCCTATATCCTTGTATCTTTACAACCATTATAACAAAGAAACAAAGAAAGGGCAACGGTGCTGGTTACCACCCGACTTTCGTACCTCTATAGCAAAACAGGCAGATGCAATTTTCTTTATTAGGAAAGTAAGTCCAATGAAATTATAAATTCAGCCGGAACGGCAAAGGATGTGCATTCCCTTGAAAAAGCACTCTTTAAACAGCGAACAGGCGCTTTTCCTGGTCATCGATCTTCAGGAAAAACTGATGAAGGCTATGGAGCATGCTGAAAAGGTGTATAAGAACACGCGCATTATGCTCGGTGTCTGCCTGCAGTTAAAGATACCGGTTGTGGTGACTGAGCAGTATCCGAAGGGTTTGGGAAGGACTGTGCAGGGTATAGCTGAGAAGCTGGGTGAGCACCTGCTCCTCGAGAAGACATCCTTTTCAGCTGTAACCAAAGAAACCCTTGAACAATTACAAAGCTTTGGGCGCAGGCAGCTGTTGGTGGTTGGCAGTGAGACCCATGTTTGCGTCTTCCAGACAGTAAGGGATCTGTTGGCTGCAGGATTCGAGGTCTATCTATTGCAAGATGCGGTCTGCTCTCGCCGCAAGGATAACTACAAAAATGGGCTCCAGTTGATGAGAGAAGAAGGAGCAGTGATTACCGATACGGAAACAGCGGTTTTTGACCTGCTTAAAGTGGCGGGAACCCCTGATTTTAAGGCGATTCACCCGCTTATTAAATAGTTTTACTTCACTGGATTCTCCACGATGCCGGCATCAGCGGCATATATGTCTTGAGATCCATGATAGTGTACAGGAACGGTCAGTTGAATGTCAGTTGGTTTGACCGGTTTATTTATCTGGCCTTTTTTCAGAAGATACTCGGTCTACAGGTTTTCCCCCCTCAAAGCATCCACAATATTGTCATTTTTCAGCTTGGCGCTGGCATGCAGCATGGTGATAAAGATGATCACGAATACCCCGGCCACGCAGTAGAGGATCTCTTTCCACGGCAGTATGAAGGCAAACTCAAACATATTGCCGAAGGAATTGTACATCCATACGCTGATTAAGATGCTGACAGGCAAGCCGTAGAGAAGGGCTTTCAAGCCATAGAAGATGCTTTCATAGTTGATTATCTTGTTAAAGCCCTTAGGGGTCAGCCCCATGGATTGGAGTATGGCAAATTCTCGGCGGCGCAGGGCGACATTGGTGCTGATGGTGTTGAATATATTGGTGACACCAATCAGGGTGATCAGGGTGATGAAGCCGTATAGAAAGATGGAGATCACTGTATTCCCGCGCTCCATATCCTGTTTTTCTGCTTCCACATCATAAAGCCACAGGGAACACTGATCATCATAATCTTCAAAAATAGTGCGGATCTGTGCCGCCAGGCCGGTGCTGTCCTTTGTGCATAGATAAAGCTCTGTGGGACATCCGTGATCATAAGGTTTTTGGCTGTCTTTTTGCAGCAGTGTGTCGATAGCTGCAAACACTTCTTCAGAGACGATCATTTTAACGGATCCTGAGCAGGCGGAGGAAACACCCAGGGGAAGGCTGTCGGTTACTGCGCCGACCTCCATTGTAAAATCTGCTGCATCTGTTTCCTCACCATCTTGGAATCCCTCCAGCAGGAGCTTTTCACCCGCCTTGATCTGCAGTGGGTTATACTCTGTAAGTTTGGCATCATGTGTGATGCTTTTATTAATGAGGATTCCCTTCAAATTTTGGGTATCCTTAAAATCTGCCCAATCAAGCCCATTTTCCTCGGTGTAGGTTTTAAATTCCTTATCACCGAGGGCGGTGATGTGAAAAACACACTGGTAGTGGCCGTCTTCATTTGCGCCAAATAACTTTTTATCTATACAATTCTTTTGTATGTAAGGGCTGAATTGGGAGCGTGTCAGCCAGGATCCAACCTGATTCTCTCTGACCACTGCGTATCTTTCCACTTCATCAAGATCGGTAATGCGCTCATAAAAACTTTTTTGCTGCTCTGCGGAGGCATTTTCGGCGACCACCGATAAATTATAGGGTATGTCCTGGTAGTACAGGCCGGTGCTCTTAAACGCGTAGGTGATGAAAGAGGAAAAGGAGATGAAAAGGACGATGCTGATGAACAGGGACACCACAGTGGCGCGGTAGCGGCGGCGGTTGCGCTTGAGATTTTTTAGTGCCAGCTCTCCCTCAATCCCCCATAAAAAGCGGGTCAGCCTGGAGGTTTTTACGGTTTTCCCCTTTATTTTGATATCCTTGCTCAGCCTGATCGCCTCGATGGGTGAGGTGGCGGAGGCCCTCACAGCGGGAAGATAAGCAGAGATAAAGATGATCAGCCCCACAAAAGCAATTGTGGCCAGGATAATACCGGGAGAGACGATCAACCGGAGAGCGACATCATACATGGATATCATGTCGCTTATGAGCCGATTGACAACGGAAAGGGTTACACCAATGCCGCCGACACCGGAGAGGATGCCCAAGGGTATGCCTGCCAACCCCAGGAGGGCACCTTCGAAAAATACGGTTCTGCGGATCTGCCGGGGTGTGGCGCCTGTGCTGGCCAGCATGCCGAACTGCTTTTTGCGCTCACTCACCGATATGGCGAAGGCGTTGTAGATAACTGTCACTGAGCCGACCAGGATCAGGATGATCACGATGGCGGTTACAGAATTGAACATCGCATTCACATTCTCGTTTTTGGAGATGCCCATGTACTTTAAGAGTTCACTATTATAATCATAGTCCCTGGCCCCGGCTTTTTTGGCCATCTCCGGAACCCTGTCGTAAATCTGGCGGGGGTTTTTCCCGAGGATGGATACATTGACCGCTTCATTCGGGATGAGTCCGCCTGGATCCAGAAAGCCGATCACAGTAAACCCGGGGGTGCTGCGGATCATTTCAAAATGGGGTTTGGCCATGTACCCGGTGATGGTATAGGTTTTTGTGCCGGTGGTTACAAACTTCTCTGTTTCTTCAAATGAAAGATCATCGGGCAGCTGCTGCCCCTCCTCATTGATCCTTTCACCTAAATTAAAGGCGATGGTTTCTCCGATCTGATATGCTTTCCCGCCGCGTTTTGGAATCTCTTCGGAGATCAGCACTTCACCGGCTTTTTCCGGAAAACGGCCTGCGGTTAGTTGGACGGGCATCTGCCGGAAAGCCGCAGCATCGTATTCTTTTACAAAGAAATAGGGCTTATTTTCAGATGTTGACTGCTCAAAAAGGGCGTATCCCAGATTTCTGCTGAGCACAGCCTTTTTTGTGTATGGGTTGTCGGTGATATATTTGGTCTCGTCCAGTTTTAAGCCGTAAAAAGTGGCATGAAAATTTCCATCGGTTTTGATCGCTATCTGTACAAAAAGATCCTGGAAGCTGGCGGAAAGAGTGATTGTGCCGCAGATCATCGCCGTGGAGAGGATAATGCCGATAATGGTGACGATGGTGCGCTTCCGGTTCAGCTTCAGGCTGCGCAAGGTGAGGGTGTTGATGATATTCACCGCCGGATCACCTCATCTTTGACAATGCGCCCGTCAGAGATGGTGATCATGCGGTCAGCCATGAGAGCTATATTGTGGTTGTGGGTGACCATGAGCAGGGTTTGGTGATAGCGCTTGTTCGACAGTTTGAGCAGGTCGACGATCTCCTGGGAGTTCTTGCTGTCCAGGTTGCCTGTGGGTTCATCCGCCAGGACCAGGGCGGGGCGGTTGATCAGGGCGCGGCCGATGGAGACCCTCTGCTGCTCACCCCCGGAGAGTTCATTGGGCAGGTGGCCTGCTCTGTCTGCCAGATTGAGGGTTTCCAGGACCTCCTTTAAGAACTTTTGATCTGCTTTTTGGCCATCGAGGAGCAGCGGCAGTGTGATATTTTCCTCTACATTTAAGATGGGGAGCAGGTTGTAAAACTGGTAAATGAGGCCTACCTGCCGCCGCCTGAAGATAGCCAGGTTGGTTTTGTCGAGCTTATAGATATCTGTGTCTTCGATCAAAACCTTGCCTGCGGTGGGACGATCCACACCGCCAATCATATGCAGAAGAGTGGATTTGCCGGAACCCGAGGCCCCGACAATGGCCACAAATTCGCCCCTTTTTACACTGAAAGAGACACCGTTCAGGGCTTTCACCTGTGTGGTGCCGCTTCCATATATTTTAGACAGATTCTCTACCCTTAATATTTCCATGAAACCATGCTCCTTTTCATTTGCTGTCTAGATTGTACCTGTCCAAAGTGACTATCAGGTGACTGGTTTGGTGACAATTTTGTCATTTGAGTCTACACAGCGGCCAATAAATGTTTAGGGAAGTCAATACATATACAGGGTTTCCGCAGTGGAATCATTGATGCTTAAATACCGATTGGCACAGCAGCATTTTTCGCTTCCTTCATTGACGTTCGGTGTTGATGGAGCACCTGCAGGCCGTCATAGGATTCGAGATCGTTTTAGTTGATGTTTCGATAAAACTTGATCGTAAATTCCGACCCCCTGTTATTTTCACTTGTAACTGTGATATCCCCGCCCTGTTTGGCCACAATGGCCTGGGCCATGGCCAGGCCGATGCCCACCTGGTCTTCCGCGGCGTTTTTCCCTTTGTAAAAGCGGTTGAAAATATAGGGGAGATCCTCCGGGGCGATCCCGGGGCCGCTGTCTTTGACAGTGATCACTGTATACAGTGGGTTCTCATCAAAAGAGATCCTCAGCTGCCCTTTTTCAGGGGTGTGTTCAATACAGTTCTTGAGGATATTGATCAGGGCTTCACAGCTCCAGTTAAAATCGCCGCAGAATTTGACATTTTTCTCACCCTCCACATCAAGCTGCAGCATTTTGATATCCAGGGGGATGCTCAAAGATTCCAGGGCTTTCTCTACAAGGGTGTGAACATAGACCTCCTCCCTTTTCATGGTGACGGTTCCCGCGTCAAGCTTGGAAAGTTTCAGCAGAGAGGTGACCAGCCATTCGACCCGCTTCAGCTGTGACCTCATACGGTTAAGATACTTTTCCCTGTTTTGTTCCGAGGGGTCTTCAGACAGCAGGTCATTTAAAACATACAAAGAGGTGAGGGGTGTTTTCAGCTGGTGTGATATATCAGCCAGGGAGTCCGCAAGGAGTATCTTATCTCTTTTCAGAGCTGTGGACTGTTCTTTGAGCATGGTGGTGATCTTGTAGATTTCATTTTTAAGGATGCTGAGATCTCCCTCACGATTATCCCGAATATCAAGAGAGTAATCCCCGGTGTTGATCTTTCCTGCATAGCAGGAGACCTCCCTGATTTGACCGTACTGTTTTTTTAAGAACAGCGAAATTGCCGCAATAAAGGCACAGCCGGTGAGAAGGACCAGCAAGAGAGTGAGGGATAAGTTGTAGTGAAAACAGTTTTGCATCAAAGGGGTGTCCAGCTGTGTGTCTTTCGCATCAATCCCGTATCTTGACAAGACTGCTTTTCCTTTTATAGCTGCATCTTTATCTGTTTGTGTGGTCTGCCTGATCACATCCTGCTCTGCCTCCGGGTATTTTTCGGAGATCATCCCGATCATCGATGCCTGGTTATTGATAAAGGCTTGTTTCAAATGATGCCTTCCGGCCAGGCTGAACAGGAGGGCGGTGATCATGAAGAAGGCCAGCAGGAAGGCAAATAAGGTCATAAGTCTGTTTACTTCAGGATTATTGGATAGTTTCATCTTAATCACCTGCCTTGTAGCCTAGACCCCTTACAGTGATGATCATCTTCGGCTGCCGGGGGTCATCCTCGATTTTTTCGCGCAGCCGCTTGATATAGACCGTGAGGGTGTTGTCGTTGACGAAATCACCGGCTACATCCCAGATCCCTTCAAGGATCTGCTTTCTGCTCATTACCTGCCCCTTGTTGTGGGCAAGGGTGAGCAGCAGCTTGTACTCCAGGGCGGTCAGCCAGAGGGGTTGGTCGTTCTTGTAAACCCTGGCCTTATCTGGGTTGATTCTGATGTTCCCCAGCAAAATTTCTGTTTGTGGGTCGGGCTGCCTGTTGTATCTGCGCAGAACACTGTTGATTCGTGAGATCAGCTCCCTCAGCCTGAAGGGTTTGGTGATGTAATCATCAGCTCCCAGATCCAGCCCCATGACCGTATTGGCCTCATCATCGTTGACTGTGAGGAAGATAACAGGTGTATCATCTATTGCTCTGACCAGTTTGCACAGCTCAAAGCCGTTTCCATCCGGAAGGTTTACATCCAGGATGATCAGCAAAAAAGGCTTGTCCAGAATGGCTTTTTTGGCCTTATGGAAGTCATAGCAAACATGGGTGGAAAAGCCCTCCTGGGTTAATGTAAACTCGATGCCCATGGCGATGGTTTTGTCATCTTCGACAATTAATATCTCGTTCACGGGATCTCCTCCCTCTATTCACCCGTATCTGGATTCTAATGTTCTTTTCTACTGGTCTTTTCCTTTACCCTTCTTCAGATTACAGTAAAATCTGATTTGGCGACAGGACGGCACTGGTCTGCTTTCCTTCTTTCCCCAAATGTGTTTGCTGCTGTGCCGCCGGCCCTGTCAAAAACCGCGTGGTAACCGGCAGGATAATAGTTATTTATAACGAATGATCATTAATATGGATAACAATTAATTCCCAGCTTCACCTGGGAGAAAAAGAGGTATCTGCCTGCGGATCTTCCTGCCAGGACAAATCCTATTGCACCAGTTGCTAATGTCGTCATGTGAGGTGATCTAATGAAAAATAGCAGCGGTATTTTGACTGATACCATCAAAGAAGTTCAGCGACAGTTGGGTGAGGATTTACAGTCTCTAACTGTGGAAAAAGTGAATATCGGCATCTTTTTCACAGGGGTAAAGCTGTCCAACGGTCAGGGGGGTATTTGTTTTACGCCGATCAAATCTATCCCGGAGGCTGTATGCTGTCCTAGTTCAGCGCGGGTTATGCCCAGTTCGGGTAAACTGCGGGGCAGGAGCGTCAACTACTTCCTGGATGAAATGTTTTCATCCAGCCCCATGAAAAGGGCATTAGCGATCGCTGTCTTGAATGCCCTTTCCAGCACCTGCTGGAAGATCAATCCGCCGCAGGATTACGAAATTAAACTGGGAGCAGATCCTTTAGATGATGTGGTTTTTCCCAAAGAAGCGCGGGTTGTTGTCATCGGAGCTTTGGTTCCCTACTTCAAGATGCTGAAAAAACAGGGCTTGACCTTTTCCATTTTGGAGCTTGATCCCCGAACTTTAAAGGAAGGGGAGATGGGGTTTTATGTGCCCCCTGAAAAAGCAGATAGTGTTATCCAGGATGCTGATTATTTGATCATTACAGGGACAACCCTGATCAACGACACCCTGGAGGCTATACTGGATAAGGCTCCTGATCATGCCCAGATTGTGGTTGTGGGCCCCACTGCCAGTATGCTGCCTGATGCCTTCTTCCAAAGAGGGGTAACAGCACTGGGGGGAATTGCGGTCACTCAACCTGATCATTTACTGGATGTGCTTGCGGAAGCCGGTTCCGGTTATCATTTTTATGGCAAGTCCGCCGAAAAAATAGTAATATCCTCCAAACCAACAGCTTGAGCCTCTATTTTTAGCAATCGCAGTCGCCTGATTGGTGCGGTGGTCTGTTCCGGCCTGGTTTCCTGACAGGGAGCCGGGCTTTTTATTTGTAAAGTAAGGCAAGCCCATGGGCAGTAAGGCGGATATACAATCCAGTAAAAGCCGCTAATGGTATAGGGTGCAGTATGAAGGTGATAAGAGGTTGGTAGCAGACCTATCCCAGTTATGGTATACTTCGCTGCAAATGTATGGTACCAAATAATTCATGGAGGTGTATGTTCCAATATTGATGCTGCTGAAAGGTAATACAGGAAAGTAAAAGAGGTGTTATAAGCTATGAGTAATGTTATAGATCTTACAAAGCCATTTCTGCTGAAACTGCGGGTTTATCCGGAAGAGGTATATCTTCTCAATGAAATTTTAGAAATACACAAGGAAATGAACCAGGACTTGGAGCCGCATCAAGGAAACAGTGATCATATAGATATTCTTGCTGCCCTGGATGAAACACTTGATAATGTGCTCAGCGATGCCGGTGACATGATAGATAATATTTTGTTTCTAAGCGATACTTTTGCCGAAGAGTGTATACTTGTTTATAATTCGTTGGCACAACGCCTGAGAAAAATGGTTGCTCTGGAGGAAGTTGATGAAACAGGGGCTTACAGGTTGCCTGTCTATGGTTATGAAACAGAATATCTGCGCTTTGCTTTGGAAGCGGAAGTGGATTTTGCAGAGGAAACCCCCGAACTGCAGCAGGAAATCCAGGTCATACTAGACAGGGTGTTATCTATCTGCAACAAGTGCAAAGAGTGGAATAAAAAGTACTGCAGTTCCGGAGACAGGCTGGCTGCTATCAAGAGGACGATTGGGGATTTAGAAATACGTGATGATGCTCTGCTGACAGATGTTAGCGAAGATATAGAGTTGGCATTTGTCAGTTGTAATTATTGTTTTAATTCCGTTCCCTTAAACAGAGAGAAATACAGTGAGCCTGATCAAGAAATCCTGGATATTTTCGATGTTTACGCAGAACTTGATCTCGGGATACTTTTGGATGAGCCTGAATCCCGCGAGATCAATATTGCTCGGGCAAGAGTAATCTTGATACCACCGGAGGAACACCATTCTATTTATGAGGCCTGTGATGCTTATTCAGCAGATCTTGAGGATGCATGCGCAACCCTGTACGATGAAAAAGGTTTTCTAATGTCTCCGCTTAATACACTGAATTCCGGCAAGGTCTGGTTTATAGACGATTTCATTATTAAGCAGGGATACGAAAAGGTGGCAGGTGATTTTTTGGAGTGGATTAAAAGGCACCTTGCAAAAGAAGGAGCTGTTGTCGTTTATCCGGTTTATTCGTTTACAGATAAATCACCCAGCGGATTTAATGAGATATGGCATGATACATCCTGTGAAACGAATATAAAAATGAGACAATTTTATGCTTTCCATGGTTTTCTGCCCCTGCAGGATACAGAGTACATGTTTTTGAGCTTAAGCTAAGGTGGACAGGGGGATGGCCGGGTCCACGGCTTTTGGAGGGTATGGAGTGGGCTGACAGGGGTAATTAAAGGTCCCCTTTTAAAACGCTCAAGTACACGCACCCGCAAGGCATTAGTACATATCAGCGTAATCGTAATTGAGTCGAGAGCATCTGCTTGTAAATGACATCCTGAAACTGGTAAGATGATAATAGAAACGGATTACTTATATCTTATTCCGTTATCAACTTTTGTGATATCTGAGGAGCAGTTTGATTTTGAAGAAACGGGAGCGTAGGATTGCCCTTGATATCGAAAGTGAGGGGGTTCTTTTATGACCGGGGAGAATAAATTCACTGTAGGAATAATGGGCGGCAGCCGGAATCAATAAATTACTGAATAGTACTACCTTTCCGACCCTCAGCATTATGATTATGATATTAACATTCGTTTTTTGTATTCTATGCTGATTTTATACCGGCCGGTAACAGCCGCCAGTGACCGCCAAAAAATATCAGAGGATGGAGTGTTCTATCAAGGTATCATGGAGCCTCTCAAAAAGAAATCCGGCGAAGAACCAGGCAGGGGCATAGTCAAGGCGGATTAATCCGTCAACAGAGAATCTTGTCCCACTATAATTCCAGGGACAGCTTCCCAAAATGCTCTTGACATATGGATAAGCATAGAATAATATCTAATTTAAGGTAATGAGAATTGTTATCAGTTAGCCAAGATCTAATGGATTAAGTGATTTAACCTTCATGTATTAGTGAATTCTACCGCAATATGAACAAGCAAACGCAACTTCAGCGCCTATATTTCACGTAATTTTTTTCTACCCTTATTTTTCGATGATATCAAGTTATGTCCTTTGCCGGGGATGCATGTACCTCTGGCGGGGCTCATTGCCATGTTTCCGCTCAGCAGCATGTCGATCACCAGATAAATCGAAAGAAAACTGCTGCCTGCTAAAAGCCCTTCTATGATAGTAAAGGCCACGCCGATTCCAAGGCACGGTTTTTTTTGAAAGGATGGCCATCGCCTCCCTGCAGTGAATAAGTGATCTCTCTTGCGGCCTCATAATCCGCCCACGCTTTTCGGTAATAGGCATTGTTCTCCCGGACTTCCGCATGGCAGCTGCAAGAGGTGACTGTGTGATTTTCCACAATTATTTTTTCTGTTTGATGTTGTATTTTCAAGACGAACAGCGTATAATATTAATAAGTAAAGTAAGTTTTTCAAGTAAAGTAAGTTTGAAAGGAGTGCTACCATGGAGGTCGCAAAGATCACAAGCAGAGGACAGATTACGATCCCGATTGATGTGCGCAAAAAGCTGGGTCTGAAAGAAGGTGACAAGGTAATCTTCATTGAAGAAGGAGACAACATTATTTTTGCCAACGCCGCCAAGGTTGCTTTCAGAAATATGCAGGAGGCGTTTGAAGGTGAGGCTGAAAGGCTCGGTCTGAAAGACGAACAGGATGTCGTTGATCTGGTGGACGAGGTTCGTCAGGAAATGTGGGATAAGCGTAATGCGAATAATGATTGATACGAACGTCCTGATTTCCATCTTTATTTTTCCGTCCGCGAAGATGCTCAGTTTGATTGACACGATTACGGAGCGACATACGATTGTTCTTCCTTCCTACGTGCTGGACGAGCTGAAGGCGGTTATTAGGCGGAAGTTCCCGCAAAAATACGATCTCTTGGACCGGTTTATTCAGAGACTCCCGTTTTTCCTCGCCTATACGCCGGAAGGGATCGACGCGGAGAAATGCCCGGAAATACGGGACAAAAAGGATTTGCCTATTCTTGTGACGGCAATTCTGGAGGAAGTGGATGTCCTGATAACAGGCGACGCGGATTTTGCCGCAGTTGAGATCGAAAGGCCGGAAATACTGACGCCGGCCAGGTTCCTCGAAAAATACGCCGAATAAAGTGATAACGAAAGAGCGCATGAAACGCCCGACAATAGACAGGGTGTTTTTTTTTTGCGCCCAAAATGCGGGATGCTTTTGTATGGATGAAAATCATAATTACCCTGTATATCCCAGTGAGAGTAAAAACTGAAGCGGAGTTTTTCCCCGGATTCGGTAAACGACAGATGTTTCAGACAGCAGAAAGCGCGCAACAGCCCGGAGCTTGACTGATGTGCGTACTCTCCCGTACCATCAAATTCTATGCTGATTTTATACCGGCGGGTAACAGCTGCCAGCGACCGCCAAAAAATATCAGAGGATGGAGTGTTCAATCAAGGTATCATGGAGCCTCTCCAAAAGAAATCCGGCGAAGAACCAGGCAGGGGCATAGTCAAGGCGGATTAATCCGTCGACACTAAATCTGGACCCGCTATAATTCCAGGGACAGCTTCCCAGGATGCTCTTAAGGAGCCAACCGGTGGTATATTCAATCACCAGGAAGGCGCTCATCCAGATCAAACCCCGGAGATACCAGGGCCAGGGGCGCAGCCGATCGTGCAGCGGTTCCAGAAAGCGGGCCAGGCCGTAGATGGGAAACATCCACAGGTAGGAAAATCCGCTCAGCATCAGATCACCGCGCAGCAGCGACCCAAGGCCTGTCCACATTATTTCCAATCCCCATCCGGCCAAACCGTAGATAAAAAATCTCTTCATGCCTTTATTTTGTCGGCGGGCTCATCAATTTATGAATGGTATAAACTGCCGGCGTGGGAACAAACTTACCAAATTTTATTTGAAATTTTTTTGGCAATAACTACAGATGGTTTTATAAAACTGTTGACAATATTATTATCAAAAAAAGGTGACAGGGGGATGGTGCTGCCTGGGCGACATGGGCGTCTACTCGGAAAATAGAAGTGTGAAGCCGGAAGTCAGGGGTTCTCTCAAGTGATATTGGGGTGGCCACTGCCATACCTTCCCGTGACTTACCCTGTTAACAGCTTCTCGGAAATGGTAGAATAATGTAAGGGAAGGTTTTAATAATTGCTGAAATTGCTGTAAGGGGGTGTGCCTTGTGCCAGAAGGAGAAAGATGCGAGCTATCAGATGAATTTCTAAAGATGCGCCGGTTGGTTCTCCGGGAGCGTGCCAGGAGAGAGCGGGTCCTCGTTGAGAATGCCCGGATTAAGGCAGAGGATGTTGCTAAGATGCTCAAAGAAGATTATGGGGTAAGAGAGGTCTATCTCTATGGATCACTGGCCTGGGGCGGCTTCGCAGAGGGTTCGGATATCGACCTCCTGGCTGTAGGGTTTCAAGGGAGCTACTGGGAGATGTTTGTGAAAGCGGAAAGGATTGCTCACCCCTTTGAGGTCAGTATAGTCTTTTATGCCGGAGTAGTGGCGGTCTGAGTGATGAACTATATAAAAAAAGTACCCTCTGCGGATAAAGAGTTGAGTAATAAACTTTTATCAGAGGGATGGAAAAAACTTAATGAACCATCCAATTTAGGTATGGCAATTTTACTCTCAGTACCTTTCATGTTCATAAATGGGATAATATCTATGGCTATTGCTTATTATTTATATCCTCCATTAAAAGAACATATAAACAGCGGTACTTTTTCCCTCACTATAAACTTCTTAACACTATTAATACTTATTACTATCATGGCCGTATTTAATGTAATACATGAATTTCTCCATGCCTGTTTTATACCTAATGTATTAAAGTCAGATAAAACATATTGGGGTTATAATGGTTTTATCGGATTTGTTCATACTACTGAAAAAATCAAAAAGGGCAGATACTTAATCATTTCTATTATGCCATTCATTTTGTTATCGGTTTTACTCCCCTTTATTCTTAATATTTTAGGATGGCTAAATGGTTATACAATATTTCTCTGTTTAATAAATGCAGTAGGCTCTTGTGTTGATTGCTTAAATATATGTTTAGTTGCAATTCAAGTTCCAAAGGGATCATATATTGTAAGCAATGGATTGGAAACATATTTTAAATAACTCTGTTCCCACTGTCCCCTGTCACTTTTTCTGCCGGCCGGGTCCGCGGCTTTTGGAGGGTATGGAGTGGCTGACAGGGGTAATTACAACCGCCTTTTAAAAATCCATATCAGCGTAATCGTAATTGAGTCGAGAGCATCTGCTTGTAAATGACATCCTGAAACTGGTAAGATGATAATAGAAACGGATTACTTGTGCTGGTTTGAGGGAGGTATTCATATGCTTGAGCACCTGTCTTCTGAGGAAAAACATGTCTTGCAAGAACTCAAAAAAATCTTAGAAAACCGCTTGGGCAGCCAGCTTATCAAAATAGCCCTTTTCGGATCTAAGGCGCGGGGGGATTTTGACCCAGATTCAGACCTGGATTTGGCGGTGATTGTCCGCGGGTTAACCCGGGAACTGAAGAATGAGATCTATAATGATGTAGGTGAACTGGAACTGGAATATCTTATTCCGTTATCAACTTTTGTGATATCTGAGGAGCAGTTTGATTTTTTGAAGAAACGGGAGCGTAGGATTGCCCTTGATATCGAAAGTGAGGGGGTTCCTTTATGACCGGGGAGAATAAATTCACTGTAGGAGTAATGGGCGGCGGGGAAGATGTATCCCGGGAAACGATGCAGATGGCCCACCGGCTGGGTAAGCTGATCGCAGAAGAGGGCTGGGTGCTCCTCTGGCGGGGGTCGTGCCGCCGGGGTGATGGAGGCATCTGCAAAGGGAGCGAAGGAAGCAGGCGGACTGACTGTCGGGATCCTGGCGGACAGGCACAAGGGAAACGCCTCAAAATATATCGATATTGCCATTGCCACCGGGATGGGTGATGGGCGCAATTATATCAATGTCCTCTCCAGTGATCTTGTGGTGGCATTGCCCGGGAGGGCGGGGACCATCTCGGAGATCGCTTTAGCCTTAAAGAGCGGCAAAAAGGTGATTCTTCTGGGGTTTGACACAGGCGATGTTTTTGAGTATTACCGCCAGGATGGGCTTTTAGCTGCAGCCGGCACTCCGGAGCAGGTGATCCGGATGATCAAGGAGTACTGTGGCTAACAGGGGCTTATTTGCCCCTGTTTTATTTTATTTTGTTCAAAATATTCATTTTCCAGTTGACGAATTCCATGGCAAAGCATATACTGAAAGCAATCATATGAATACATGATCATATGTTATTGGAGAGGGGTGATCTGATGGGTGAGGACCGTGATATCATTGAACACTGCAGCTCTACAGTTGTCCATGAGGATATAGTGTATCAGGTCAGGCAGAAGATGCCTGAGGATGAATGCCTCTTTGACCTGGCTGAGCTGTTTAAGGTGTTCGGGGATACCACCAGGGTCAAAATTCTGTTTGCCTTATTTACCGCTGAGATGTGTGTTTGTGATCTGACAGCTCTTTTAGGGTTGACTCAGTCCGCTGTTTCTCACCAGCTGAGGGTGTTGAAACAGGCAAGGCTTGTCAAATACAGAAAAGATGGGAAAATGGTTTATTACTCCCTGGATGATGACCACGTCAAACAAATATTTGACCAGGGGCTGGCTCACATCAGTCATTAGGGGGCGCAGCATTGGTTGGAAATGCTTAACAGGGCAGCTCAGCGCCGTGATTTTAGGTGGTTGTTGCGCCGGGGATAACCCCGGGACAAAAGTGGGATAAAAGAACCGTCCCCCTGTCTCAGTTGTCTTATACGTGGAGGAAGGTGAGGTCATGGGTACCGACCCGGGCTGTACTTGTACTGGTTGTACAAGCTGTACGGTTATTGAACCGCAGACAATTGATCTACAGACAGGTGCCAAAAAAACTTTGGTGCTGGCGGGGCTCGGCTGTGCTAACTGCGCTGCCAAGATAGAACATGAAGTGAACAAACTGGCCGGGGTTCAGCATGCCTCCCTGGATTTTGTGGCCAAGAGGCTGATCATCTATGTGTACAATGAGCGGGGTTTGGGTAAGATAACATCTCAAGCTACTGAAATTATCAATAAATTTGAGCCTGATGTGGAGGTTATCGAGGAGTATGGGGCGGGGGGTATCCCTGTTATCGAGGATGAAGTGATCAACAAAAATGAACTGATCAAGATCGGGGTAGGGGCGGTATTGTTTGCTATCGCTCTTATTTTTGAGTTTTCTTTTTGGACTGAGTTTAGTTTATTTTTAGTGAGCTATCTTTTGGTGGGCGGAGACATATTGCTGAGAGCTGTCAGGAACATCTCCAGGGGGCAGGTTTTTGATGAGAACTTCTTGATGAGTGTGGCCACTATCGGTGCCTTTGCCATCAGGCAGTTCCCTGAAGGTGTAGCGGTGATGCTCTTTTTCAAGATCGGGGAGTTTTTTGAGGATCTGGCGGTGAACCGCTCGAGAAGGTCTATCTCTTCTCTGATGGACATCAGACCTGACTATGCGAATTTGCAGGTGGGGGATGACATCAAGAGGGTATCTCCTGAAGGTGTCAGGATAGGAGATCTGATCATCGTCAAGCCCGGTGAGAGGGTACCTTTGGATGGGATAGTTGTTGAAGGGAGATCCATGGTTGATACCTCTGCCCTGACAGGGGAATCGGTTCCCAGAGACGTAGAGCAAGGCAGTGATATCCTGGGGGGCTTCATCAATCAAAACGGGCTGCTCAAGGTTCAGGTAACCAAAAAGTTCGGCGAGACTACCGTTTCCAAAATCCTTGATCTAGTGCAGAATGCCGGCAGTAAAAAGGCACCCACCGAAAACTTCATCACCAAGTTTGCCAGGTATTACACACCTGTTGTGGTTTTTGGGGCGCTCGCCATTGCTTTGATACCACCTCTTCTTATTCAGGGTGCGGCCTTTTCTGAGTGGATCTACAGAGCACTTGTGTTCTTGGTTATATCCTGCCCTTGTGCCCTGGTGATTTCCATTCCCCTGGGCTTTTTCGGGGGTATCGGCGGGGCTTCTAAAAAGGGGATTCTCATCAAAGGGGGCAACTACCTGGAGGCCTTAAATAATGTAGATACCGTTGTCTTCGATAAGACGGGGACACTGACAAAGGGTGTGTTTAAGGTTACAGAGGTTGTGCCAGAGGATGGATTCGGCAGAGATGATTTACTGGAAATGGCTGCTTATGCAGAGGTGTTTTCCAACCACCCCATTGCTCTGTCGATTCTGCGTGCTTACGGAAAAGCCGTCAATAAAGAACTTGTAGATGAGCATGATGAAGTCTTTGGGCATGGCATTAAGGCCGCAGTCGGTGGGAGGGAGATCCTGGCGGGAAACAGCAAGCTGATGAGCAGAGAAGATATTGCCTGTGATGATGCTGATGCTCCAGGAACTGTTGTTTATGTAGCTCTAGATAAAACCTATGCGGGATACATCGTTATTTCTGATGAGATCAAAGAAGACTCCATCGATGCAATTAATGCCCTGAAAAATATCGGCATCCGAAAAACAGTAATGCTGACCGGAGATAACAGAGCAGTTGGTGAAAAGGTGGCAGAAGAGCTGGGACTTGATGAGGTTTACACAGAGCTCCTGCCTGACCAAAAGGTGAAACAGGTGGAACAGCTGGAAAAAGAGGTGCCTTCTGCCGGGAAGCTCGTCTTTGTCGGTGATGGAATCAATGATGCACCTGTTTTAGCAAGGGCTGATATAGGGGTGGCCATGGGGGCACTGGGATCAGATGCCGCTATTGAGGCTGCAGATGTTGTCCTGATGACCGATGAGCCTTCCCAACTAGTCGGTGCGATCAAGATCGCCAAAAGAACAAAAAATATTGTCTGGCAGAACATTGTCTTTGCATTGGGTGTCAAAGGCATTGTCCTGGTTTTTGGTGCGATGGGAATAGCTACCATGTGGGCTGCGGTGTTTGCGGATGTAGGGGTAGCACTGATCGCTGTCCTAAATGCAACCCGTGCCATGTATGTGAAAGCGTGATGCAGTGGGGACGGTTCCCGGCGCATTTCTGGCAGTTGGGTGCATGGGGTTGTGAGGTGCCGTCCCCCTGATCCGCTCTTGCACGGTTTCATTCCCAGGTGATATAATAACATAAAGCTTAATAATTTCTTCCTGTGTTTGCTAGCATTGGGGAGTAGCTGTAACAGGTGTGGCGACATCCCGGATATTTTTGAGCCCGCTGCACCTGCGGAGAGGATCCGAGCAAGACCTTTGCTTGAAATCATTATTTCAGGCAAAGGTCTTTTTTATATTCATTAAGCGTTTAGGAATACTAAGAATTGCGAGGAGGCAGAAGATGCAGGAGCAGAAGTGGTATAGGGTGGAAGCAGAAGAGGCGGCAAAGACATTAAATTCCGATCTCGTTCGGGGTCTGTCTGCTGAAGAGGCGGAAAGGCGGCTGAGGGAATTCGGCCCCAACGCTCTCAAGGAATCCCCTCCCCACAGTATTTTATCGATGTTTTTCGATCAGCTGAAGGAAGTACTGGTCCTGATCCTGATTGTGGCAGCTGTTATCTCAGGCGCACTGGGTGAATGGGCCGACTCTATTGTCATTATGGTTATTGTGGTGCTCAATGCATGTCTGGGTGTCTACCAGGAACATAAGGCAGAACAGGCGCTGATGGCTTTAAAAAAGATGACAACTCCCACTGCTAAAGTGATCCGTGATGGAGATGTCTACCAGGTACACTTGGAGACACTGGTTCCTGGGGACATAGTGGTACTGGATGCTGGGGATTCTCTTCCGGCTGATATCAGGTTGATTGAAACAGCATCTCTGCGGACAAATGAAGCCGCTCTAACCGGTGAGTCAGTACCTGTGGAAAAGGGTGCAGCTGTCATCGAACAGGATGATGTACCGGTCGGCGACCAGAAAAATATGGCCTTTATGGGGACGACCATCACCGGCGGACGGGGCAAGGGGTTAGTAGTGGCTACAGGGATGAGAACCCAGCTCGGCAAAATAGCACAACTTATTCAGGAGGCCCCGCTGGAAACCACCCCACTGCAGAGGCGCCTTGGTGAGCTAGGTAAGATTTTGGGCATTGGTGCCGGGGTTATTGTTGCGATTGTGTTTCTTACTGGAATGTTGCGGGGGGCGGAAGCCCTGGAGATGTTTATGATCTCCATCAGTTTAGCTGTGGCTGCAGTACCAGAAGGGCTTCCAGCAGTTGTGACCATTGTTTTGGCCATGGGAGTAACCCGGATGAGCCGCCGCCGGGCGGTGATCAGGAGGCTCCCTGCTGTGGAAACTCTGGGCACGGTTACTGTCATTTGTTCTGACAAAACAGGGACACTGACGAAAAATGAGATAACCGTCACCCATATTTATACCGGTGGGGAAATGTACGATGTAACAGGGATCGGATACAATCCGGATGGTGTTTTTATAGATGCTGAGGGAGAAAAAGTTGCACCCCTGGAAAATAAAAATCTGCTGTCGATGCTGATGGGTGGGATGTTGGACAGTGATGCGCGGTTGACCGAGACCGAGGATGGCTGGAATGTGATCGGGGATCCCACAGAGGGCGCTCTGGTGGTTGCTGCAGCCAAGACTGGGTTGAATAAACCGGAACTGGAGCAGGAATATCCCAGGTTAGCGGAGATTCCCTTTGACTCGGCCCGTAAGATGATGACTTCTTTTTATGAGGTTGACGATAACATTTATTCTTATACAAAGGGAGCCCCGGATCTGTTGGTGGCGCAGTGCACCAGTATTGCCAGGAAATCTGGGGATGTTGAATTACTGACCCCAGAGAGGCAGAGGCGGCTCTTAGATATCAACTCGAATTTGGCCTCCAGTGGGGAGCGGGTGCTTGCTCTGGCTGTCCGGAAGTGGCCGGAGGTCAAGTGGCCGGAGGTCCTAGAAAATCTCCAACCTGAACAAGTGGAAACAGATCTGACCTTTATCGGGTACTTCTCGATGATCGATCCGGCGCGGCCGGAGGTAAAGGATGCGGTAGAGACAAGCCGGCGTGCGGGTATTCGCACCATGATGATTACCGGTGATCACCAGGATACAGCGATGGCCATTGCCAGGGAGCTGGATATTTGGCAGGAGGGGGATCATGGCTCTCAGCGGGGAACAGGCTGCAGAAGATGGATGAAAAAGAACTGCAGCAGGCTGTAACCAACACAGCTGTCTTTGCCAGGGTATCCCCGGAGGATAAGCTGCGCATTGTGAAGGCCTTGAAGTCACATAACCATGTAGTGGCCATGACCGGGGATGGGGTAAATGATGCCCCTGCCTTGAAACGTGCCGATATCGGGGTATCGATGGGGATTACAGGTACAGAAGTGGCCAAAGAGGCTTCGGAAATGGTGCTCATGGATGACAACTACGCCACAATAGTCGGCGCTGTGAACGAGGGGCGCACCATTTACAGCAATATCCGCAAATCTGTCCATTATCTATTATCGTGTAATATCGGGGAAATCGTTACCATTTTTACAGCCATCCTGCTGGGGCTGGGCAGCCCCTTGACTGCTATTCAAATCCTGTGGCTCAACCTGGTCACAGATGGGTTACCGGCTTTGGCCCTGGGTGTTGAACCACCGGAAAACGGAATTATGGAACAACCCCCCAGAAAGCCCAATGAAGGGGTGCTGGCCGGGGGTATGGGTGTCAACATTCTGTGGCAGGGAGCACTGATTGGACTGACAGCTTTGGGAGTCTACTATCTCGCGCTCCGGTGGGGGCGCACTCTGCCAGAGGCCCATACGATGGCCTTTACGACCATGGCCTTACTGCAACTGGTGCATTCCTTTAATGCCCGCAGCAGCAGTCAGTCGCTTTTCGAGATAGGAGTGGGCTCCAACCGCAGCCTGGTCTATGCCTTTTTAGCTTCTGCTTCACTGCAGGCAGTGGTGCTCTTCGTTCCCTTCCTGAGAGGCTTCTTTGACACAGTACTGCTGCAGCCCACTGACTGGGCCGTAGTCCTCATCTTCAGCCTGGCACCACTTGTCGCCGTAGAAATGGCAAAACAACTGAGACAGATGCGCAGTGGATCGGAGAGATCGGAGGGATGGTTCTCCTGATCCCTTCTGATCCACTTTCTAAGGGACTTCACCTGGGTAGAGAGATTTCAGAGCATTTAGTTGCGGTTGACAGGCATCATTCCTGGGAAGCGGAGCAAGTTCGTAGTGTTGATAAATTACGTTTGAATATGAATATTCAATTAAAAGAAAAAGCTGTGGGAACCCCATTCCCGTAGCTTATTTTTTTAAAACCCCACTTCTCCAACCTTTTGCCTGTCCGTCTGCTGCCATACCCTCATCATCCAATCCTGTTTCGCACGGATCGACATCTACCCCTGTACTTACACTGCCGGCATTCTCATGAATAGGAACACGAAAGACGCGAGAATTCCAGGTGATTATTTCTTCAGCTGAAAGTTTTTCGGTGACAACAGGGACGCGTGAGACGCGAATGAGACGCGAGAACCGTCCCCGCGTCTCGGGACGTGTGAGACGCGAGAACCGTCCCCGCGTCTCAAAAAATATTTTTAGATTTAAGAAGGAGTTTGTTGCACTATGTCGAAATTATATATCACTTAGAGAACAGCTGTTTCGCATAGAGAAACACAGCTAGGAGGGGGAGATTGAATTGGCTGATGAAAAGAACAGCAGGGAGTACATCCTACAGTCTGTGGATAATGCTCTCCGTGTACTTGATTCATTTAATTCCATGGAGCCTGAGATGGGGGTCTCTGAGCTCAGTAGAAAGCTTGGGCTCAGTAAAAGTGCTATTTTCAGGATTGTTTCCACATTAGAAGCCCGTGGTTTTCTGACGCAGAATCCTGGTAATTCAAAATACAGGCTTGGACTTAAATTGCTCCGCCTTGGTGAATTGGTATTGAATCAGCATGATCTGGTAATGGCGGTCAGGCCTTTTTTGAAGGAGATTGTGGAGTTCTGTGATGAGACAGCACACCTTGTTGTGCTTGAGCAAGAAAAAACGACATTTATTGATAAGGTGGAAAGCGCCAGGGTAGTTAAGATGGGGTCTGCTATAGGTGAGTCTCTGCCAGAAACTCCGCAGGTGATCGCCTAAGTTCTTGCGGTGCAAGCAACGCAGTATAAAAGCAAAATTTTATTAATTCGCATTTTTTAAACCAAACAGGCAGGAAAAAACATAACTAATGACAAAAACCATCCTGGAAGCAACAACGATCAAATCATCATTTCCAGGAGGTGTTACCACCGATGTCGAAACGGTGGCTCAAATGATTTTCTTCGATACATCAACAAGGTATTCCTGCCTGAGGGCTGTACAAAATGGGCAAAAG
>NZ_CDRZ01000272.1 GCF_000946815.1 Syntrophaceticus schinkii
CACTGTATACGATAGCATAGACAAGCATTTCCATCATTTCCAGTTAAAAATACATAAGATTTTTTCTGTTTTTCTCTTCAAGTAGAACACAAAAACAGCCGGTCTTATGAGACCGGCAGAAAAAGATAGAGGTCAGAGGCCGGATGTCAGAAGTTTTGTTGGAACTGCCTCATTTTTATTCAGCAACGTTCATGACTTAGGCCTCTGTTTTCATGATAGTGCACCTGGGTGATATGGGGTATGGGTTTCTGCCCAAAAAGCAGATGTCGAAATCCAGAAGTCGGAAGGTCGGAAAATCCGAAAATCTACCTCATAATAGTTCCGCAATATTCCCTGACTTCTCCCCTGTTTTCATCATCTATCGGTTACAGGTGCTACCGCTCAGGTGACATGATATCCTACCAGTAACCCCTGTACCCCGGAATCCTAACTGCCTCTCTGTTGCCCAGCTTTAAAACCCACACCACGATCCAGCCGTAGAAAAAGTTGGATGCTGTAACCTCAAAAAAGTGAGCCCTGCATATCACTTCCGGCATAAATTCATTGGGCAGCAAAAGCTGCGCACCCATCAGCACCGAAAAAAGTAATGATACAGCAAGCCCCGCCTCCCACCAGGGACCCTTCATCATGCGAATCACAGGAAGCGCCAGGGCAACCCAGATCAGTGCCCTCACCCCCTGGAAGGGAAGAATCCACTGTGGCATCTCAAGCCCTGCGTAAAACTGCTGAAAGGCATCCCCTGCCAATGGCATAAAGACAAACATGCCGAAGCCTATATAAATGAGGATATAAATGACCGCCAGCAGTGCCAGTTTCCAGATCCACTGCACCACAGGCATCTGAAGCCTTGTGTTATGCTCCGGTAAAAAATAACCCTTTTCCTTCATCTTACCATGCACCAGCACAGCCAACGGAGAAAATAAAATGGCCACAATGGCTCCCTGCAGGAACAGCTTGGGAATAACCTCAGCCGGAACGATGTCCACCAGGTGTTTGAGAAAAACAACAGTTTCTATCTGAGAGAGAAAAGTCATAATCCCATAGAACACAACAACAACAGTCAAAACCAGCGGCAACCCATACCACCTGGAGCGGATAATAGGATAGCTCAAAACAATGCTGTAAAGAAGGCATACTATGAGCAGTGCCTGCCCAGCCGCAGCCGCATCCGCCTGCCCCGTACTCCCAACCCAACCCAACTGCCAGTGAAGCAACTGACATGATGACAAATAATAATAAAGTGAGAACAACAATTTTTAAGATAAAGCTAAGTCCGGATCTTAAACTCAATCCTGCTTCCCCCCCTTGAAGATAATTAGAGTACTTTATCCTATTCCATATACCATTTACTGATTCCTGCTATCGTTGTTTTCCCTAAACCGAAAGCCGTATTCTTGCCCAGATGAACAAGCTCCCCCACCTTCAGCCAGGGCCAGAAGGGAGCAAACCCCCCAGAGTTCGGCGCCTCATAGCATGCAGTTCCCACCATGCCGCCCAGCTTCATACGCCTCTGCTGACGAGAAGAATAGTGCACCACTGTCTTCCGGTATCGGATTCTATTTGACACCAACATCCTGATTTCTGCATCTTTTAGCAATATTGGAACTGTCTGTAAGGAGAACATCAAAGCCGTTACCTGCCCCAATCCATCATGGAATGGCCCGCAACCGAACAGTGATGAACTGCAGCAGGTCACGGAACGAACAACCCAGCACAGGATTGCAGCAGCAACCCGCAGAAGCTGAAAACCAGCATCAATAAGCTAAAAAGAATCAGTGTTTCCAGTCCGGTTGGCTTCTATCACGATCATCCATTTTTTTTGGCTTTCCTTTTCGCAGCAGTATATAACAGCACCTGGTTCGCGGTATCCCGGCACTGCTGCTAAACTTCCGGCTCCCCACAAAACATCATAAACCACGAGTCTTTTCTATTATTTATTTCCTGGTTTATTTCAGTAAATGAAACATTCATAAATGGAAAGGAAATCCCGTACTCAGCCAACCTATTTAGGCTATCTTCATCATAATTATCCTTACCGAGGTGGATGCAGAACCCAACCGTCTTTTGGGGTAGTTTACCAACAAAATAAGCCCGTGCAAACCAAGAACATATCCAATCTTCTGGCTTGTTTTTGTTGACACAGGTGCTTTTATTGCTCTTATTTGACAAGAAGATGATTTGTGGTTCACCATGTTAGGGGTTCACCTCTTCATATAAAATATCGTCTCCCCATAAGCATTCCTGTCCCTTGATGTCCTGTTCAAGACAGGGCGTTTGAATTCTTGGACAATGGTCAGGTTGGAGCGCTCTGCTATATCGTGATAGAGGTCATATGTGTCATTGGCTACGACAAAAATATGGACAGTCATCTGCCAGGAACCTGCTGCAGTTCAGCAGGACATCGCTGACCCCTTCGATATAATCCTTTCTTGCCTGCAGGCCCTTACCCTGATCCGCTATCCCGATCTCTAGATCTTCGTGGCTTTTCAAGCCGAAAAACTCGTAGGCGTACTGGTGCTGTTCATGATAGTTGAGCTGTCCCAGGTAGGGTGGTGATGTAAAGATCCCCTGAATCTTTTTATCTTTAAGGAGCCGAAAAAGCCCCTGGTTGTTTTTGCTGACTTCTGAAAAGATATCGATTTCTCGTGCATCTCCGGCTAGAACGGAAAAACAGCCGGCAGTTCTCAATTCATTAAACTCTTTGAGCCTTTTGATGGTGTCCTTTGCATATCGCCTGTACATCCTCAGCATTGAAAGAACAGGGCGGCAGACTTTCATATGTTTGTAGCAGTAATAAGGACCGGAAACAGGGGTGTTCAACCGCTCCAGTTCATAATGGGGTGTAGTTCTGCAGGAGCGCAGTGTTCTGGAGAGGATCAGCATCAAAAGCTCCTTTTCTTCCTCAGAAGGCATATCTTCAAGTACATCCTTTGCAGCCAGGGCCTCTTGTAAAACATTATCGGCAAACCAGGTGTTCAAGAAAGCGGATTGTGTAACCCCTCGCTGCGCCTCAAAACTGGATTGTGTAACCTCTCCATGTACCTCAAAGTTATATTCTTGGAGAAGTTTTTCATATTGATCATTTACCTGTGCCATCACTTCCGGAACATAGTCCTCTTCATTGATCAGCCCCTGTGCCAGGTTGTATTTGTAGTCAGGGGAAGGAAAGTGCTCTTTGTTCAAAGAAGATATAAAATCGTTCAGCCTGGAATCGAACTCATCCACTTTTGACATGGTGGACTGCTTTACAATAGCCTGTTCTATGCGTTTTGCCCACTCTGAAACTGAACGCAGATTGTACTCCGCCAGTTTTGTCTTGGTCATTAAACAATTAAAGACAGATACATCGATACCTATGGAGTGAATCCCCAGTTCATTGGCCTGTACCAGTGTTGTCCCTGACCCGCAGAAGGGGTCGAGAACAATGTCTCCGGGCTGAAAAAACACCTCTTTTTTGAAGCCATCTGTGTGCTGGTCCAAAAAGTATTCCACCAGCTGGGGGATGAATTTCCCCTTATAGGGATGCAGCCTGTGGACATGTTTGGTGGTTTCCTTTTCTTTGACTTTATGAAATGCCAAACTCCAATTAATATCTTCTCCTAATTTTTCTGTGAATTTACTCTGTAAATCATTCATGTAACTGGTATAATACTGTTTCAATTCTTCTTGAGATACCACAGTGGTGCCTGATTTTGAGTGCTTTTTTATTCTTCCGTATTGTATGAGGTAGCTGATATTGGATGATGTGACCTTTTTCTTGGTGAAGCGAGAGGCCCAAGCTGCAGCATCGTCGATTGTAAGGTAATTCATGAGATTCTCCTGTCCTTGTCCTATGGTTTATGTGTCTTACTATTTAATATAACATCTGCTTATGATAGGTGCAATTTTCTCCAGCGGCCGGCCCTATTTAAAATATTGTCACATATTAGGGAAAAGGGGAAAGCATTACTTATAGAGAAATTATGTCTAAGTGTTTCATTCCATCAAAGGGGACATGATTTTTTATGCAGGAAATTAATAAAAAAGCGGCTGAGAAGTTTGGAATCAACACCGACTTAATAGATGCACTGGGGACGGTTCCTGATGCATTTTCTTTTAATCTTGACAGCCGGCGACTTCCGCCCACCGTCACTAGCGATACACTGAACATACCCCTAACCGATTGCCTCAGATTAAACTACCAACAGCCGATCAGCTAACTCCGAAAGCAAATCCGCCAACTCCACATTCTTAATCCACTTTTCGGGTATACCTTCAAGGCCATGATAGGCACCGAGGATATTGCCGCAGATAGCACCGGTGCTGTCGCTGTCACCGCTGTGGTTGACCGCCATGCGGACGGCCTTTTCGAAGTCATCTTCATATTTCAAGGCACAGTAAACTGCGATGGCCAAGGCCTCTTCACCGACCCAGCCCTCACCGAGGGATGTTACCGCATCATCTGGCTCAACATCTTTTGTGGACAAGGTTATTGCCCTCTGCAGAATATCAAGGCATTCTTCGTGTTGATCATATGTTTTAAGGATACTCGCTGCATGAAGTGCGGCCTGATTTATGTCCTTGCCATCAATGATTTCGGATATGATACAGGCTAATGCCCCTGCGGAGAGGTATCCGCTTGGGTGTCCATGGGTGATTGCCGCACATTGGGCAGCCATCTGAAATGCTTTGTCAGCTGATTTGTGAAAATAGAGTCCAACCGGTGCTGAACGCATGATACCACCACAGCCCTTACTGTTGTTGATGGGATCATCTATTGTGCCGTACTGTTTGTTCACGCTCTTGGAAAGGGCGGAAAGACAGGTGTTCCCCGGCCCTCTTCTGATCATAAGTTCCTCGACCTTCATCAGCTCGCTTTTGTAATCCACACCTTCATTGTTTATAAGCCAATCGTATTCCTGATCCGCAAATCTTCCGGTCTGTGTATAAAACCATCTCTGATAGGAATAAAAAACACAATCCGTAATACTGCAAGTGTCCCCTTCTCTTCCACTATAATCAGCCCAAAGAAGGCCATCTGCGGTGAAGACCGTCATTTGTGTGTCGTCAGATACAACCGCTTTGCCGCTTGTCTCGTCACAGATCAAGTCGTTTATACCCTCAGTCCCAAATGTGCGCTTTATCTCCTCGATGTCCATAAACTCAACTATAAAGCCTAATGCATCACCTATCGCACCACCGAGGAGGCACCCTCTAAAATGGGATGTATTCTTCTTCATGATCATTCCCTCTCTTTGGTTGTTGTACTTTTGTCACACCCTGTCACGCCTGAAGCTGCTCTATAATCTCCCGAAAATCATTGAAAGGAGTGGCGGGAATGCTGTTTTCCAGACAGTATTCATATAGGACATCCCTGGCAAAAACATGGTCGGCATGTTCTGCGGGACAGGTATCTGAGTAGCTGTCCCCAATATAAACAGCCTGATGCCCCTCTTTGTTGAGCTTTTCCATCAGTGTGGTTTTGCATGTTCCACAATTCCCGCATAACAGCAACCCCATCTACACCGGTTTCTTTTACTTGATGGATATTGGATAGGCCGATATTGCCATAACCACAACAGGTAATCCACTTCCATTGTACCAAAAGCCTCCCTCAAAAGTATAATCTTATTATAATGCCTTGTGTAAAAGCGAGCCGCGGTCGCTCTAATGTGAGATACCATGATCGGTGAGATCGGGGAAAAAAGGAACCCTACCTGAAAATAGTCAGTATCATGTATAATAATTGAAAGCAAGTATCTATTGAACTTTGTGATGACGAGCGGTGTCTGGCAGGTGGAGTGATCGGGAGAAAGCACAGGCGAAAATCATGAATGAAAAAAACCAGCCCGAAAATGAATGGAAACTCGACAACCCCCTTGATGAGGAATGGGATACCGAAGAATGGGATACCCTGGATGATAACCAAGCCGGGGATGGTAAACGGAGCCATCCCCTATTTAAGGTTGCAGCCATCTTAATCATCATGGCTTTTGTCGCTCTTTCCTACGCCTGGCTGCCATCTATATGGACAACCAACTTTGATTTTCTAAAACAGGATAAAGCCCTATCTGATGATGATATAGTACGCCGGTGCAAACCAGCGGTGGTAATCATTCAGACCACCAGAACCGGGGAAGCAGCTGCCATCCAGGGCACCGGTTTTAATCTTGAACCAGGTGGAATGATAGTCACCAACCGCCATGTCGTCGAAGGAGCCTCTACAGTTGAGGTCACCTTCAGCGATGACAAACGCTTATTCAGTCAGGACATCGACATGCTTGACGGTTATGACCTTGCCATAGTATGGCTCAAAGGTAAAGGCCTGCCCTCCTTGCCGGTGTCTGATAGAATGGCAAAGATCGGACAATCCGTAACTATTATCGGCAACCCCCGGGGTTTTCAGGGTGTTTCCTGCCGTGGTGAAGTAAAGGAATATTATAAAACCGATTCCGGCATGCTGGTATTTACCATTGGCGTTGCTGTCGCTCCAGGCAGCAGCGGCAGCCCGGTTTTAGATGAGCAAGGCCGCCTCGTCGGCATCGTCTATGCTGCCGGAAAGATAGCCATTGATGGTGAAGAACAAGATCGGGCAATAGCTATTCCTTCGATAGCGTTGCTTAATTTATCCAAAGATAAGCCGGGAAATTAATCGGAAGCAGATGGATCTCGGGACGGCAGACTGTGTGATAACTCCCAAAATCACCAGTTCAGCTGTCAGAAGTGGGGGATATAACTGAAATAGCGGGTAATTGGTGATTCCTTATCCCTAAAAACAAGTCGGAATTTGATCGTAAGTGGGGGGGACGGAAAAGGGCACAATGGTTTTTACACAGTCTGACGGTTCTCTTGATCCATTTTGGATCGTACCCGATCGTACCCCCTGTCTCACTCGAGTGAGACACGAGGACTGTCTCCGCGTCTCACGCGTCTCATTCCAGGGATCACCGGAACAGAAAGTAAATTACTCAAGCCTGACCCCACATAGATCGCAGTACTCGGGAACAATTTCGTATCCTATATAGTACCTGCCCAGTTTTTTCGCAGCGACACAGGTGGTACCGGAGCCTGCGAAAGGGTCAAGCACAACATCATCCACATAGGAGTAGAGTTTGATGACACGGCTTGCCAATTCCACAGGAAAGGGAGCGGGGTGCCCTACTTTCTTGGCGGACTCGGGCGGTACCTCCCAGATGGAGAGTGTGGAGCTCATGAATTCTTCTTTATTTATATCTGATGTGCCCTTTTCGGGGCGAGAAAAATCATCCTTTACAAAGACGAGGAGATATTCATGGAGGTCCCGCAGGCGTGGTGCCTTAGCTGACAACCAGCTTCCCCATGCACAGGAGCTGTTGGCGCCCTTGCTTTTCTGCCAGATAATCTCCCCTGCCGGAAGAAAACCCAGCCCTGTATGGGTGATGTAGAAATAGGCGTGCATAGGTATGTAGGGTTTACGCCCCAGGTTGGCGATATTGATCACATACCTGCCGCCGGGTTTAAGAACCCTGTAAACCTCGGCACCTACCCTGCTCATCAGAGCGAAATAGGCACCGATATCCAGATCTTCATCATAATCCTTTCCCGAATTATATGGAGGCGAAGTAAAGGCAAGGGCAACACTCTCATCAGGCAGATGGCTCATATCCTCAGCCGTATGGCAGTATATGCGGTTCACCCAGTCATGCAGAGGTTTAGCGGGAACACTTCTCTTCTTGATTTGTTTGCACAGCTCAGCAAGAAGGCGGTGTAAAGATGGAAAATCACCGCTGTAAAGATTGCGTGCATAGAAAACAGAAGAGTCATGTGCTTCTCTTTTGGAGCTGCCGAAAGAAGAGGTTTTTGTGGCCATAGAGATCCCCCTTTTGTAAGTTTAATCTAGCTTTCTTTAAAGATTTCTAGCCTGCCCGCCGAATCCCTGCCGGGTATCGCAAGAGATACACTGGCGATGGCAGCCTGTGTGGCAACTCCCCAAATCACGATTTCAGCAGCCATAAAGGAGGCATTACTGAAATAGCGGGTATCACTTTATGTAACACGGTACAGCCTATTATTGCCGGGATCGGTATCGGTAATGTCTCGGTTGGTTCAGGATTTTATTGAACCTATGGCTTATTGGAACAGCTATATGAACGGATTGTATGAACTTCTTATATGAACGGCCTATAATAACGGCTTACATGAACGGCTTTCATCTGCTGTTCACCTTCGTTGGAACAATAGGTATCAAACTCACCCCTGTGTATTGAGCTCGGTCTGTACGGCACACTGGCACACTACCGGACACTCCCCACAGCGAGGCTTGCTTTTGAGGCAGGTATGATGCCCTAAGGCATCGATCTGAGCGTGGTATTCATTAAAGAGAGCAACATCCCGTGGAAGATTTGACATAAAGAAGTGCTGCATCTCTTCATAGCTGATCTTTTCCGGGAAATACCCCAGCCGCGAGAAGATCCTTCTTGTATAGGCATCAACTACAAAGATCGGCTGTTCGGCAGCATAAAGGATAATACAGTCCGCGGTCTCGGGGCCAATGCCGTAGATATCCAGGAGACGCTCCCGCAGTGTTCCCATCTCCTGAGATAGAAATTCATCCAGATCGCCCCTGAATTCCCCAGCGATCACCCCGCAAAAGGACTGAAGTTTCTTCGCCTTCTGGTTGTGATAGCGAGCCGACCTCACCAGAGCAGCCAAGCTTACAGGATCAGTGGAAAGGATCCCCTCTATGGAAAGGATCCCTTCTTGTTTCAGGCTTTCAATAGCTTCAGCAGCACTGCGCCAGGATACATTCTGTGTCAAGATCGCCCCCATGATCATCTCGAAAGGGGTATCTGCCGGCCACCAGTGCCTGGGACCGAAGTGTTCACAGAGATTGTTGTAGATTTTCATCAGTTCGTCATGCATCAAATCACCGTCAAATCGATGGATCAGAGAGACGGTTCCCTTGATCCACTCTTGATCCATTTTTGATTCCTCAGTAAATCAGCCTGGTGGCCACTGGAGGGCTCGTCCGCCCAGAATGTGGATGTGCAGGTGGTCCACAGTCTGTCCGCCTTCCTGCCCGGTGTTGATCACCACGCGGAAGCCGTCATCAGCAAGCCCCAATTCCTTTGCTAAACGGGGTACCAGTGCCATCATTTTCCCCAGCAGTTTCTGTTCAGCCCCTTCGTCCAAGAGAGAACTGACATGTTTCTTGGGTATCAATAGAACATGTGTCGGAGCAGCCGGGTTGACATCCCGAAAAGCCAAAAATTCGTTATCTTCATAGACTGAATCAGATCCGAGCTCATGTTTGGCGATCTTGCAGAAGATACAGTCAGCCATTTGTTTGCCTCCTTTTAGATGCTAAAATCTATCTTACCATAAAAAAACTGATAATTCATGGAGATGCACTGGGGACGGTTCCTGTTGCATTTCTGACCTCCGATTTCCGGCATCAGATATCTATTTTCAGAAGATCACTTGATGGTGGGTTTTCGGGGATTTCCTGCCAGTACCCAGGCCTTTTTGAAAAGGCCTGGGTACCAATAAACTAAAGTCAGGACCTGCCACAGGAACCGTCCCCGCGGCTGGTTTCACCTTCGATGAGGTCTTCTTCCGCCAGCCTGATCATTCTAACAGGCAGCAGTTCGCCCCGCAGTTCTTTTTCCTGTGAAGGGAAGATCACCCGCAGGTAATTATCGGTGATTCCCTGCCAGTACCCAGGCCTTTTCTTATAGCTCCTCTCTACCAACACATCCAGTGTTTCCCCCAGGGCACCCTCGGCAAAAGCTCTAGCCTTAGTATCGGCCAGTTCACGCAATCTCCGGCTCCGCTCATCCTTGTTCCTCGGCTTTACCTGACCGGACATCTCTGCTGCCGAGGTACCTGGACGAGGGGAGTATTTAAAAACATGAAGATCCCTAAAGGGGAGTGAGGCAATAAAATCGTAGGTGTTTTCAAAGTGCCTGTCCGTTTCCCCGGGGAACCCCACCATCACATCTGTGGTCACAGCCAGGTCTGGTATCATCTTTATGGCCTTCAGGAAAAGTTCACTGTAATCCGCGGTTGTATACGGCCGCTGCATCATCTCCAGTATTTCGTCGTCACCTGACTGCAAAGGCAGATGAAGGTGGCGGCAGATGCGGGACGATGAAGCCATCACTTCCAGAAGTTCCTCTGATACATCAACAGGCTCCACAGAACTCAGCCGGATGCGGAAATCTCCAGGCATTTTAACCAAATCTCGCAGCAGTGCCGCCAGATTGATACCCACCGAGAGGTCCTTCCCATATGCGGATGTATGCACACCGGTGAGCACCACCTCTCGGTATCCGGCACAGATGAGCTCTCCCAGTTGCTCCTTAACGAGGTCCGGGGAAAGGCTTCTGACGGGTCCCCGCGCATCAGGAATAATGCAGTAAGCACAGTATTGGTCACACCCATCCTCTATTTTAAGAAATGCCCTGGTGCGCTGTGGGTTGTCCGGAAGAGGAAGCTGCTCAAATTCCAAATCGCTCTCTAAAGAATCAACGGCATTGACCTCCTTGCCGAACTCCCCTGCCCTCTTCTTTTCCAGAATGTCCTCTACTAAATCCACCAATTTTGCACGCCCTCTGGTACCCACCACCAAATCGACACCGGGTATGGCGAGCACATCATCTGGAGATACCTGAGAATAGCACCCCACAACAGCAACAAGGGCATCGGGCTGCCGGGAAATGGCGCGGCGGATCATCTGCCGTGACTTCTGATCTGCGGTATGTGTCACAGTGCAGGTATTTATTATGTAAACATCAGCCGGACTCTTAAAATCAACCAATTGAAAGCCGCGCTTGCGGAACATCTCCATCAAGGAGGCTGTCTCCTCCTGATTGACCTTACAGCCCAAAGTATGAAAAGCCACTCTTTCACGGTTATTCACTAAACCACTCCATTCTGAACTAGCTCTACTGGAAACAGAAATCGAAGTTTTGGTGCCTGTCACCTTTCAGGGTGATCCTGGTGACCCTCCCGGTGACAGGCACCTTTAGAGGTAGTTGTCTATACAAGTTACCCGTTTTGGTGACAGGCACCTTTTAGGGTTAGTCTCTTTTTATTTTCCCACTTTACATGACGGCATTGTACATTTTTTATATTATACATGAGTTCTATCCGCCTTTCACCCCGCCTCATTTTGGTGACAGGCACCTTTTGGGAGTAGTTGTCTATACAAGTTACCCGTTTTGGTGCCTGTCACTTTTTAGGGAGAGTTGTCTTTACAAGTTAGCTGTTTTGGTGACAGCTGTTTTGGTGACAGGCACCTTTTAGCGCCATAAAATACCACGGATTAATATGATCAGCAATAAAAATTTGCCACTAAGAAAAGGAGAAGGTTGCCTTATGAAGAAGTTCTTTAGTTGTATCAAAATAAAATTATGAGGAGTTTGCCATGAAACTCTCAAATGCGTTCACCAATGCGTTTAATAATATTTTGCTCGTCCTTTCCAGAAGCCTGCAACGATTTCCCATCACCATACTCTGTTCAACTGCTGTGGCGGTTATGCTGATCGTAATCTCAGAACTACAACCGATAGATACCAGCCAGCTTGAAACACTGTACAGGATCACAATGATTATTGCTCTTGGAATCCCTCTTTCCTTATGTATCAAGGTTTTTTCCGTAGAGGAAGGACGGCATAAAAACAGCTAGACTGATCGGATTATATGCTGCAGGCGGTTTAGTGCTTCTCTTGTATTATTTTTTCCTGTTAGACAAACTGAACATGGTTTCCATCACAAGGTATATCGCGGTGAGCCTTGCCTTATATCTGGGCTTTCTCTTTATTCCCTATCTCCCCAAAAAAGAACAGTATGAGATGTACATGATCAAGGTAGGTTTTGGTTTTTTCATTACAGTGATTTATTCTGCTGTGCTTTATTTGGGGCTTGCCGCCATTCTCCTGGCCATAGACCAGCTCCTGGGAATAGCTGTAGCAGGGATGACATATTACTACACCGGACTTATTGTTGCCTTCGTTTTTGCGCCTTCCTATTTCCTTGCAGATATACCGCTGCCAGACCAGCGGTTCCACCAAGAAAACTATTCAAAAATATTGAGGATCCTGCTCCTATATATAGTAATGCCCCTTTTAACAGTATACACAGCAATACTCTACCTTTACTTTATTAAGATTATAGTACAATGGCAATGGCCTGTGGGTTTGGTGTCACATCTGGTGCTCTGGTATGCAGTTATTGTTACAATAGTGTTATTCTTCATCACCCCGATCAAGGATGAGGACAAATGGGCAAACATCTTTACACTGTGGATGCCAAAGATAATCTTGCCCATCTTGATCATGATGTTTATTTCCATGGGAATCAGGATCAATGCCTATGGAGTAACTGAGAACAGATATTTTGTGGTTGTTTTGGCCCTTTGGGTATCAGCTATGATGCTTTATTTCTCCTTTATTAAAAAACGCATGAATATCATTATCCCGGTTACCCTGGCCTTAATCGCATTGGTATCCGTATTCGGTCCCTTGAGCAGTTACTCGGTTTCCACGCGCAGCCAGAACAGTAGATTACAGACAATCCTGATCAAAAATGACATGCTGCATGAGGGAAAAATAAAAAACAGCGCCTGCTGACATCTCCAGAGATGATAAAAATGAGATTAGCAGAAAATTGGATTATTTCAACCAGAACCACACCCTGCGGAAAGTTAAGTATCTTCCTCAGGATTTTAAAATGGATGATATGGAGAAGGTTTTTGGCTTCCCTTATGTTCCTTACGGACCCCACTTCACAGATTCTCATGGATTTTTTTATTTGAAAAACAGTCAGTCAGAAGGCGCAGTTGATATTCAGGGATACGATTATCTGTTTGGCAGTATGCTTCCGTATGGTGAAAGGTCAACCGACAGCACTGGCAGCAGCGGCAGCACAATAGATGCAAAATATGACTATCAATCATCTGTTGTAAGGGTATACAGTCATGGCCTTCTGCTCTATAAAAAGGACTTGAATCCATTTGTCAGGGAGCTGTTTGACAAACATCAACCATCCGAGGAGGAAAAAAGCATCCCTCCTGAAGAGATGACTTTGGTTGAAGAAAATGAGCAGGTGAAAGTGAAATTTATCTTCGTGCATATCATGGGCCAAGAAGATATGACAACCGGTGATGTAAAGCTGGAGAGGGCGGAGTTTTATCTGCTCATTAAAATGAAATGAGACGCGGGAGACGCGGGGACGGTTCTCGCGTCTCACTCGCGTCTCACAGGGGACGTTGCAAATGCTCTGCATGCGCTGGTAACTATCCCCGTGCATTCTTTCTTTATGCATTCCCCGCAAACATTTGCAAGGTTCCTAAAACAATAAAGCAAGCCCTGGCTATTTGGCGGTTGGTCGTAAGTCGTTGGGAAAAAAGATTATTCGTTGACTAAAACTAAACGCAAAAACTTTGATCCGTCCACTGAAATGAATAGCACAATTAGCAAGCCTGGCTAAATGAGAGGTGAGTAGTGGGAGGTTGGAATTTGGAATGGATGCCGGAAGCAGGATGCACGAAGTCTGACGTCGGAAAAAGATGGCCTGCCCTGAATCATAAAAGCAGCGGCCTTACGGGCACCCGCTGCTTCTGTATCTCCATTTGAGATGCACTAGGAACGTCCCCCCTGCATCTAATACAGAAATGCGCCAGGAAGTAGAGTAGGCGGGGTCTCTTGCCGCCTGGTAGCGTTTAGGTCAGGACAGTCCGTTATACTGCCCCTTTCGTCTGGCAGTGCCTTAGTATCCCGGCCGTGCGCTACTGGCCTAGCAGTTGTATCCCCTACCCCTCATCGAACCGTACGTGCGCTATTAACGCATACGGCTCTCCGTAGTCATTATTCACGGATCTCACGCAAAGATTCTTACCCTGACATCGTAAATATTCACAAATATACGGGGTGTAGGCAGTGGAAATTTCTTGAGAAATAGCCTGAATTTTTCCCAATCAAAGCTTTTCCTCTGGCTGCGACGGTTTAGCCATTTGAAGAGCAGCTTTTCTACCTCATAGAGGAATTTATACAGCATCGGAGCATTGTCGGTTATACCATAGTAGCGGTAGTTTCCCCATAGCTTGGGTCTGATTAGCCACCAAATATACGGGGCAGGCATGTTCCTGTGCTTTTTAAGCCACTCTTTGCATCTCAGAATACTAGCTCTGTATTTCTTGCTGCTTGTCTTCCGCTTCACTCTGAACTTGCCTCTTTTGCTCCGGCTGCAGTAGTGGGTGAACCCTAGGAAGTCAAATGTCTTGGGCTTCTTTCCCCCTGCTCGACTCCTGGCCTCTGCCTGTCGTCCAAAGGTTATTATTTGGCTCTTCTCTTCAGCTATCTCCAGGTTGAACTTCTTCAGCCTACTCTGCAGTGCATTGTAGAACCATCGGGCATCTTCTTCATACTGAAAACAGCATACGAAGTCATCTGCATATCTGACCATGTGGGCTTCTCCTTTGCAGTGCTTCCGCACTGTGCTGTAGAACCACACGTCCAGTACGTAGTGCAGGTAGACATTTGCCAGTATCGGTGACACTACTCCCCCTTGCGGTGTCCCTTCTGGTGTACCGTAGCTTACTCCTGCCTCTACGATTCCAGCTTTGAGGAAGCGTGCGATGAGTCTTAGCATGTTTGGGTCTGCTATGCGCAGTTTTAGGCATTCCATCATCCATTTGTGGTCTACGTTATCGAAGAAACCTTTAATGTCCGCATCAACTATGTAGTTTATTGGTCGATTTTCGATGATGGCATTTAGTGCTTTTAGCGCATCATGGCATCCCCGCCCTGGCCTGAATCCGTATGAACAGCCTAGAAAGTCTTGCTCATAGATGGCGTTTAATATGCGTGCCATCGTCACCTGCACCAGCTTATCTTCATATGCCGGTATGCCCAGTGGCCTCATTTTGTTACTTCCTGGCTTGGGAATGTAGACCCGCCTCACCGCTTGCGGTTTGTAGGCCTGTCTCTTCATCCTTGCTACCAGGTCTTTCACATTGGCTTCTAGACTCTCTTCATATTCT
>NZ_CDRZ01000273.1 GCF_000946815.1 Syntrophaceticus schinkii
AATAATTTACAGGAAGCAGGCTACAAGGCTGGATTACCTGCGGGAGGATGGGCAGGTATTGATAGAGGATATTTTAGACAGGGTTACCAATGACAGGCGGTGGGCCAGCGCCCAGGAATTAATGCAGCGAGCTGTAGACAGCGTTTCTCCTGAGCAGTACTGCGGTTGGTTCCAGGATCTGCCTGAAGAAGTAAGGGATAAAATGACTGAGTGCTGGGGCCAACCCCCGGGGGAAGTGTTCTGCTATGGGAACAAACTGCTTATTCCAGGCATCATCAACGGCAATATCTTTATCGGACTTCAGCCGCCGCGGGGATTTTTGGATGATCCAGCCAAGATCTATCACAGCCCGGATTTACCTATTCCTCATCACTATCTGGCCTATTACAGGTGGATACGAGATGTCTTCTGTGCTGATGCAGTGATGCATATCGGCAAACACGGGTCCCTGGAATGGCTGCCCGGTAAGGGGGTGGGACTTTCTGCTTCCTGCTACCCTGACCTGGTTATCTCCGATCTGCCCAATATTTATCCCTATATCATTAACAACCCGGGTGAAGGTACACAAGCCAAAAGGAGGAGCTACTGCTGTATTATTGACCACCTGGTGCCGGTAATGCATAATGCGGATAGCTATGAGGAAATGGCAGAGGTGGAAAAACAGCTGGAAGACTATTACAACGCCAGAGCCCAGGACCCCGCAAAGCTTCCCTATTTGGAAAAGTTGGTTTGGGAGAAGGTATGTGAGGTCAAGCTCAACCATGACCTGGGGTTAGCTGAGGAGGAAATCCCGGCGGATTTTAATGCCTTTGTAGAAAAGCTGCACAGCTATTTGAGTGAATTGAAAGATACCCAGATCCGCGACGGACTGCATATACTGGGAGAGCCCCCCATTGGAACGAGGCTGGTGGAGTTCCTGGTTGCCCTGACCAGACTGCCCAATGGGGATGTCCCTTCCCTGCGGCAGTCGTTAGCTGAAATGTGGGGATATGACTATGAACAGTTGCTGGCCAACCGCGGTAAAATGAATACCAACGGCAAGACCAATGGGCAAATCCTGGAGGATATCCATCAGCTGTCCCTTGATCTCATGGCATGCTTCGAGGAAGTGTGTTTTGATGAAAACGAGGTAAGATCTGTATCAAAGGAAATATTGGGGAAGACAAACCCCAAGGTGGAAGAAGTCTTGCTTTATGTTGCGCAGTTTCTGGCAGATCGCCTGGCGGCTACCACAGATGAACTCACCAATGCAAGGAATGCTTTGGATGGACAATTTATCCCTGCGGGGCCGTCCGGGGCTCCAACCAGGGGGATGGCCAATATCCTGCCTACCGGGAGGAATTTTTATTCAGTTGATCCTCAGGCCATTCCTTCTCCTGCGGCATGGAAGGTGGGAGTTGAGCTGGCTGACAACCTGCTGGCAAGGTATCTCAGTGATGAGGGCTGCTATCCGGAGAATATTGGGATTATCATCTGGGGAACCGGAGTGATGCGCACAAAAGGGGATGACATAGCTGAGATACTCTATTTGCTGGGGGTAAGACCGGTTTGGCAGCCGGAAAGCGGGCGAGTGAAGGGAATAGAGGTTATCCCACTGGAAGAATTAAAACGCCCCCGCATCGATGTCACTCTCCGCATCAGCGGCCTTTTCAGGGACGCTTTCCCCAATATCGTGGAGATGATTGACGAAGCTGTAGAAAGGGTTGCCTTTTTGGACGAACCCCCGGAGCAGAATTTTTTAGCCAAACATGTGCAAAAAGATATCACTGACAAAGTTGAACAGGGATTTGATCTGGAACAGGCCAGAGAGGAGGCCTGCTATCGTATATTCGGCTGTAAGCCCGGTGCCTACGGTGCCGGAGTGAGCGACTTGATCGATGCACAGAATTGGCGTGACGAACAGGACCTGGGTCAAGTCTATGTGGTTTGGGGCGGGTATGCTTACGGTAAGAAACAATACGGCAAGGTTGTGCCTGAGCTTTTTAAATACCGCCTCTCTCAGTTAGATGTGGCGGTAAAGAATGTGGATAACCGCGAGTATGACATGATGGACAGTGATGATTTTTATTCCTACCATGGTGGTATGATCGCTGCGGTGCGGGCTTTTAAAGGAGAAAATCCTCAGGCCTATATCGGAGACAGCTCAGATCCCGAGCGTATCAAAACCAGGAGCACAGCGGAAGAGGCCAAGCATGTTTTCCGGGCGAGGCTGCTCAACCCCAAATGGATTCACAGCATGCAGAGGCATGGCTATAAAGGGGCGGCAGATATCTCCAGAACTGTGGACTTTGCCTTTGGATGGGATGCTACTGCTGAAGTGCTTGAGGACTGGATGTATGAGCAGTTGGCCAAAAAATATGCACTGGATGAGGAAATGCAGGAATGGCTGAAGGATGTGAACCCATATGCCCTGCAGAACCTGATTGAGCGGCTGCTGGAAGCTATCCAAAGGGGTATGTGGGAGGCTGAGCCGCAGATGAAGCAAGAACTGCAGGATATCTATCTGGAAGTTGAGGGAAAACTGGAAGAAAGCCAGGAGAAATCATTGAAGAAACTGGGGGTATAGGACTTTTAGCTAAACCCATTGTCACTTTTCTTTTCATCCGGCGGTTCGCTGCCGGATCTTTTTTTTGTTAATGAGGCGATTTCTCATTTATTTTATTTAACACAGGAAATATATGTCATTATTTAAGTATCGGATTTAAAAGGTTCCACATAGTTGCAGGAATTTGCTCTTTTCTGTTGAATAACTTTCTATAGTGTACTGATTTCTGGTAAATAAATGTATTCGTGAAGGGTGCTAGCGCCAGGGACAGTAAGTTTACTCATATATATAGCTTATAGTTTAAGCATAATTTAATAATGGTAATTACAGGCCACGAAGGCTTTCCCAAGAAGGGATGGTTCTGTGGTTTTTTTATTTTCAGCAGGGGGTGAGATGCTGAGGGAACGAGCACCTTTCAACAGTGGCTTGGCAACTGTACGAAAAAGTGTCAGCTTCCCAAATACAAATTAAAAAACTTTACTGGATGTGTGTGTTTATTCTCTTATGAATAATTATTTAGGAGTAGATAACATTGAGTGTTTCCGCAACTACTGAAGAAGCTGCTGGAATTGCTGAACTTGAAGAGATATATCAACATTCCACAGCACGGAAATTAACACTGTTAGGGGTTCTGTTTATTTTACTCATTGTAATAGCCCTGGTGGCTACAGCCACTGGAGTAGCAGGGATCACTGTCGCTGATGTTGCCCGGGTAATTTTAAGCAAGATTATTCCTGGCTTGCAGTTGTCAACTGTCAGCGACCTGGCAGAGACGATTGTGATGGAGCTAAGGCTTCCCAGGATATTCCTGGCGATGCTTGCCGGGCTCAGTCTGGCAGGGGCAGGTGCGGTGATGCAGGGTGTTTTACGCAACCCACTGGTATCACCTTTTACACTGGGATTATCCGCCGGTGCATCATTGGGAGCGGCCATAGCAATTGTATTGGGGACCAGCGTTCTCGGGAGCGCATTCATTGTAGCAGGGAAGTATCTAATAGTTGTTAACTCATTTATTTTCGGCTCAATTACAATGTTATTGATTTATGGCATAGCCAAGATCAAGGGTGCTGTCCCCGAAACTTTGATACTGGCGGGAGTTGCACTGGGCTATCTTTTCCAGGCAGGAGTATCTGCCCTCAAGTATTTTTCTGACAACGAAGCCTTAAAAGACCTGGTTGTTTGGCTGATGGGCGGTCTCTGGGGAGCCAGTTGGGAAACCGTCATTATCCTGTTTCCTATAGTTTTGATCTGTTTAATCCTGTTGGAACGATATGCCTGGGATCTCAATGCCTTAGGATCAGGTGAAGAAGTTGCCATGAGTTTAGGTGTTAATGTGGACAGGTTGAGACTGGTGACCCTGATGCTGGCGACACTGATGGCTTCCAGTACTATTGCTTTTACAGGAATCATCGGTTTCATTGGGTTAGTTGCCCCGCATGTATGTCGCTTTATAGTCGGGTCAGATAACAGGTTTTTACTGCCTGGTGCCGCATTGATGGGGGCGGTCCTGCTCCTGCTGGCGGATACCCTGGCACGGATTGTACTGGCACCTGTAGAGATACCTGTGGGGATTCTAACATCCCTGATTGGGGCACCGTTCTTTCTCTTTCTGTTGCTCAGGAAGAAACATCAGTATTGGTAAGGGAAAATAAGTTGACATAAAGGGGGGCACGGGTTTATTAAGTCAAATTTATATCTAGTAATTTGAGGAGGAGAAAGATATGAAAAAAATTATGAATCTGTCTGTTGTTGTTGTTTTAACCCTGCTTATGTGTTTAGCAGCAGGGTGTGGTGATTCGGGTGAAAAGCAGACTGTTTCTGAAACAAAAATGATTACCATCACTGATTCTTCTGAGCGCTCGGTGGAAGTTCCTTGCCCGCCAAAACGGATTGTGGTCTGTAACAGTGATGTGGCTGAGATGATTTGCGCTCTAGGCTCAGCGGAGAGTATTGTTGGTGCCTCAGATGCAACCATTACAGATCCAATAATGAAACCTAAATTAGAAGGAGCAGAGGATGTCGGTAAATCATTTACACCCAGTGTCGAGAAAATTGTTTCTTTAAAACCCGATCTTGTTTTCGGATATGCTAGTTTTCTTAAACAAGACAGTGTTGATCAGCTTGAGCAGATGGGTACCCCAATTGTATTGCTGGATTGTTATAAACCAGAGACTATGACAAAAGATATCAAGACATTAGGGAAAATTCTCGGCAAGGAAAAACAGGCTAAGGAGTATATTGCAGTTTACGATAAATATCAAAAGTTAATTACAGAACGAACCAAAACCCTTTCTTCTGAAGAAAAGCCTCTTGTTTATCTTGAGGGTTATACCGATTATACTGTGGCTTCCGGAAATTCAGGGGGTGCACAGGTACTCGCTGCAGCCGGTGGGAAAAATATTGCTTCTGATATCAGTGATTCTTCTGCTAAAGTTAGTGAAGAATGGGTGCTGTCCAGGAATCCGCAAGTTATCATCAAAGCTGCTTCTAGCAGTATCCCGTCTGGTTATGGAAAGTCTGAGGACGCCATGAAAGAGAAAAGGAAAGAAATTATGTCACGTCCCAGTTGGGGGAAAATTGATGCCGTAAAGTCTGATAAGGTTTACTTGCTTTCAAGTGATATTTATGTTGGCCCTAGAATGGTTGTTGGTATGGCCTACTTTGCCAAATGGCTGCATCCGGAACTTTTCAAAGATGTAGACCCGGAAGCTATTCATAAAGAATTTCTACAAAAATTCCATAACATGGAACCCAAAGGGGTGTGGACTTATCCATAAAATATTTTTACCTCAAGTGATGGTAACAGATTATTAGAGAGGAGGACTAATCTATGATAAAAATCACCGCTATCCTGTGGCAGAGCCATGCCACAACGATGCGCAGAGCAGGAGAACTGCTCAAAAATATGGTTGATCTGCGGGTTTATTCAGCCCGTTATTTAGATGAAGGCAAAGAGGATATGGCCTCTGCGTTGGATGACCTGGCCGGTTCTGACCTCATCTTTTTTTACAGGTCATCTGGTGAAGCCATCTGGGACGAGCTGGAAAATGCGGTTAAACAACTTGATAAACCGGTGGTTTGTTTAGGACACGATCCCGGACTCTGGCTGCTCTCTACAGTACCCCTGGAAATAGTCGACAAATGCCATACCTATGTTGTTTACGGCGGTGTGGATAACTTTGCCCAGATGCTGAACTACCTGGCCGCAGAAGTCTTAGGTTTACAAGTTGACTATCAAGAACCCTTTGCTCACCCTTGGGAGGGGATCTATCACCCCAATGCACCTCACTACTTCGATAATATGGAAGATTACCTGGCCTGGTACAAACCCCGAAATGCACCGACCATCGGCCTTTTATTCTCGCGGGGCTACTGGGTAAATGATAATATCGCCGTAGAAGAACTTCTGATCAAGCTTTTTGAAGCCAAGGGCTATAATGTCATTCCCGCTTTTTGTTACTCTACGAAAGACGCTGATCTTGGGACCAGAGGTTCCGCAGGTGTAGTTCAGGACTTCTTCTTTGACCGGGAGGGAAAGCCCCGCATCAATGCAATGGTCAAGCTTCTTTCATTCTTTCTCGAATCCAAAAGGGGTGAGGATTTTCATAAAGAGGATGTAGCCGCATCAGGAGTCAATCTCTTAAAGAGGTTGAATGTTCCCATTTTCCAGCCCGTTGTTTCTTTCTATCGTACAGTTGAAGAATGGACATCAGACCCCCAGGGATTAAGCAACGAGATCTCCTGGTCGATCTCCATGCCCGAGTTTGAAGGAGTCATCGAGCCCCTCTACATCGGAGGAGTAGGGCGGGATGGAGACATGGAATTTAGAGATCCCCAACCAGAGCGCTGCCAGCACCTGGTAGATCGAGTAGCCAACTGGATCCGCTTGGCAGAAAAACCCGTCACAGAGCGCAAAGTAGCCTTCATTCTGCACAATAACCCCTGCGCATCAGTAGAAGCCACCGTAGGAGGAGGCGCCAAACTGGACACCCTGGAGAGCGTAGCCGGGATCCTGCAGCAGATGCAAAAAGAAGGCTATACAGTAGATATTCCAGCAGATGGCAAAGAACTGATCGACAACATCATGGACCACAAAGCCATTTCCGAATTCCGCTGGACCACCACAGACGAAATCGTCAGCAAAGGCGGAGCATTAAAACTTGTCCCAGTAGAAGAATACTGCCAGTGGTTTGACACCCTCTCCCCCCATATCAGAAAACGGGTTTCAGATGCCTGGGGCAACCCCCCGGGAGAAGAGCTAAACGGAGTACCCGCAGCAATGGTCTACGAAGGCAAGATCCTGGTCACCGGAGTACAGTACGGGAATGCGGTGATCTGCGTCCAGCCCAAGCGCGGCTGTGCCGGTCCTAAATGCGACGGACAAGTCTGTAAGATCCTCCACGACCCCGACATCCCCCCGCCACACCAGTACATGGCCACCTACCGCTTTATCGAGCGAGACTTCAAAGCAGATGTAATCATACACGTAGGCACCCACGGCAACCTGGAGTTTCTGCCAGGCAAAGGAGCAGGACTATCCCAGGACTGCTATCCCGATCTGGGAATAGGCGATATGCCACACCTCTACATCTACAACGCCGACAACCCACCGGAAGGAGTGATTGCCAAAAGAAGAAGCTATGCCGCACTGGTAGACCACATGCAGACCGTGATGACCGAAGGCGGCCTCTACGACGAACTGGCAGAACTCGACCGCTGCCTGGAAGAATACGAAAAAGCCAAGATAGCAGACCCCACCAGAGCCCATATGCTGGAACACATGATCATAGAAGAGATCAAAAAGACCAACTTAGACAAACAAATCCCCGTAGAGGGCGGGCATGACAACATAGAAGAGATCATCGAAGGCGCCCACGGCATACTCTCCACCATCCGCAACACCCAGATCCAGGACGGCATGCACATCTTTGGCCAACTGCCGGCAGGAGAACGAAAAGTTTCATTTATCAACTCCATCCTCCGCTTCGATGCCGGCCAGGATGTATCCCTGCGCCGCAGCATCGCCGCCCTGATGGATCTAGACCTTGCAGAGCTGATAGCAGACCAGAGCAAGATCTCACTCAAACACAGCAAATCCTACGGCGCGCTCCTGGAAGAGATAGATATAGCAGGAAAAGCATTTATCCAACACTTCCTCACAGGCAAAGAAGCAGGCCCCGCCCTGGCCCATGAGATCCTGGGAGATAAATTCATCTGTCCCCAGGCACTTCCCTCACTCAACGAAGTACTGCCCAGAGTGCTGGACCTGGATGACAGAATAGAGGCATCAAAAGAGATCGAAGCCCTGCTTGAAGGATTCCAGGGCAAATACATCCCCGCAGGCCCCTCAGGCCTCATTACCCGGGGCAAAGATGATGTCCTGCCCACAGGCCGCAACTTCTACTCCCTGGATCCCCACCGCGTACCCACAAAGGCAGCCTGGGAGGTAGGGAAACGCCTGGCAGACAAAGTGCTGGAAAAGCACCTTGAAGAAGAAGACAGATACCCAGAAAACATCGCCCTCTACTGGATGTGCAACGACATCATGTGGGCGGATGGAGAGGGTTTAGGCCAGATGCTCTACCTGTTAGGCGTACAGCCCAAATGGCTGCCCAATGGGAGAGTATCCGGAATAGAAGTGATTCCCCTGGAGGAACTGGGAAGGCCGCGCATAGACCTGACCGTCAGAGTATCAGGGATCACAAGAGACATGTTCTGCAACTGTGTAGAACTCCTGGATGAAGCCATTGCCACAGTAGCCGCCCTGGAAGAGCCAGAAGAACAAAACTACGTGCGCAAACACACCCTTGCCCAGCTGGATGGCAAAGAAGACAAAGAATCCTGGCGAAATGCCACATTGCGCATCTTTGCCGCCAAACCAGGCACCTACTCCTCAGGAGTCAACCTGGCAGTATACGCCTCAGCCTGGAAAGAAGAAAAAGACCTGGCAGACATCTTCCTCTTCTGGAACGGCTATGCCTACGGTAAAGATGTTTACGGCCAGGAAGCCTTCAAACAGCTGCAGTCCAGTTTACGCACAGTAGACATCACCTACAACAAAGTAGTGACCGATGAAAGCGACCTCTTCGGCTGCTGCTGCTACTTCGGCACCCACGGCGGCCTGACCGCTGCTGCAAGAGTCGCCTCAGGCAAAGATGTGAGAGTCTACTACGGAGACACCAGAGAACCGGAACATGTGGAAGTGAGGACACTGGCTGATGAAGTGCGGAGAGTAGTTAGGACAAAACTCCTCAACCCCAAGTGGATCGAGGGACAGAAGAGGCACGGCTACAAAGGAGCAGGAGACATCTCCAAAAGAGTCGGCCGTGTCTATGGCTGGGAGGCCACAACCCAGGAAGTCGATGACTGGATCTTCGATGACATCACCAAAACCTTTATTCTGGATGAAGAGAACCGCAAATTCTTCGAAGAGCACAACCCCTGGGCTATGGAAGAGATCGCCCGCCGCCTCCTGGAGGCACACCAGCGCGGCCTCTGGGATGCAGACCCCGAAGTGATCGATGGTCTGAAAGAATACTACCTGGAGATAGAAGGCTGGATCGAAGAGAGAATGGGTGAAGTGAAAGGCGATTTCCAGGGAGGTGCCATCGACATCCTCACCCACGAAGAAGTAGCTGACTGGGGAGCCAAGATGCAGGAGATCAAGGCGAAATTAGAGAGCTGAGATAAAGGGAGCGATATCAAGTGAAGCTTAATGTAAATGGGGTTCGTTTTCGTTATGAGAGCCGGGATATCTTAAAGGATGTTGAACTGGAAGCAAAGTCAGGTGAGGTGCTGGCTGTTATCGGAGCAAACGGAGCGGGCAAAAGCACCTTGATTCGCTGTATTAATAGAATCCTGAAGCCGTATACGGGTACAGTGTTACTGGATGGGAAAGAACTCACCAGTTTCACTGCCAAAGAGCGTGCTTGCATGATGGGTTATGTCCCCCAGACAGCAAAAGATGTTTTTTCTATTTAATGTTATGGAAACGGTTTTAATGGGTCGCAAACCACACATTAGCTGGGGTGTAGGGAAAAGAGACCTGAAAATTGTAAACTCAGTACTTGTGCGCATGGGACTTACCCAATTTGTGGAGCGCTATTTGTACGAATTAAGCGGCGGAGAAAGGCAAAAGGTTTTAATTGCCCGTGCCCTGGCACAGGAACCAGAAGTGCTGCTCCTTGATGAACCCACAAGCAACCTTGATGTAAGGCATCAATTGGAAGTAATGGAACTGGTACAGGGCATTGCCCTGCAGCAGAAAAAATGCGTATTAATGGTAGTCCACGATCTCAATTTAGCTGCACGTTACGCAGACAAGATATTAATGCTCAAAGACGGTGAAGTCTTTGCGGCAGGTACGCCACAGGATGTCTTGGTCCCGAAGAACATCAAAGCTGTATATGGTGTTGAATCCATGATCATTAACACTGAACTGGGCCCATATGTGATCACAATAAAACCAAGTGCCCCACAAAAAGAACCCGCGGCTAGTGAACTAAAAGTGGCTGCGGTTGCGGGGTCTTAGTGAAGGGAGTGAATCGACTTAAAGGCATGAGCCACCTACTGCGTAAATGGGTTACGTGGTCTTAATAAGCGCTGAACTAATTCAGAAGATTTTTTATGGAGTTGACAGGGTGTGTCAACAAAGAACTTGCTTTTACATAACAAAGAAGAAATTGAAAATTTGACTGACCTAAAGGGAGGAAATGCCGCCATAGGTGCAACCTGGTCAGTTACAAAGAGGACTTATCTGGACTGGCTGCCTATTATGCTGTCTATGGGGATGGTTTGGCGGCGGCGCTGGTGGCGTTTTGTCATAGGGGGTCTTAACAAACCTGTTATTTTTTTGGCCATTTTCGCCTGGAACATGGGCGGTTATAGAACAGATGCCTCCGGCAGCTACCTGGGGTTTTTAGTGCCCGGCCTTTTGGTAATGGCCGCTGTTTCCTCCAGTTACGGTGACCTGGTCAACTGGTTTACCCTGAGGAGAGTTTATTACAGAGTGCTTGATGAATACCTGCTTGCCCCCATTTCCAATACATCCCTCCTGATCGGCCATATTATGGGTGCTGGTACAAAAGGATTTCTTGTCTCCGGGATCGTTTTTCTGACATCACAGATTTTTGTGAAGGGTTTTCATCTCACATTCAACTTTTTCCTGCAGTTATTTGTGGTTTGCCTCACCTTCGCTTGCCTGGCAGTTGCCACAGCCATGATTGCCGGGAGAGAAAAGGATTCCATAATGTTTTCTAATATGATCGTTTTCCCCATGACCTTTTTCTGTGGCACCTTTTTTCCAGTAGAGAACTTGCCAGGAATCCTGGAGCAGGTCAGTTGGTGCCTGCCCCTGACTGCGGCTACTTACAATCTGCGTGGTCTTGCCCTGACAGGGATCAGCAGTTTATCCTGGTTTGCACAGAGTCTGGGCTGGTTCGGAGCATTCTATATCCTGGCGTACTTTATGTTGAATAAAAGGCGGGAGGATTAGCTATGTCTGTTAGAACAGATTACCATATACAGAGCAAAACAGCGTTGCTGCCATCCTGGCTGCCTATCGTTTGGGAGGAATTTATCACCTGGCGGAATAAGTTCTGGATGTACATTATATCTTACATGTTGTCACCGCTGATCTTTCTGCTTTCATTTGGCATGGGAGTAGGTCAGCGCATGAAGATGATGATGCCGGGTGGAATGAGCTACCTGGAGTTTCTTGTTCCCGGCGTTGTTGCCCTGGCGCTCTTCAACAATGGAATGACCTCAGTGATGACGCGCATGTACTATTCACGCATACATTATAAGAGCTTTGATTCCTACCGGCTGGCACCTGCCGGCAATTTATCAATTTGGCTTGGTTATACCCTGGGCGGTATGATGCGGGGTCTTGCCTCAGGTTTAATAGTCATCATAGTGATCAGTTTTATCGTACCTCTGCGGGTGAATCCGGCATTTTTCGGAGCAGTGCTGTTGACCGCCTTTTGTTTTGCCAGCTTCGCTGTTATGCTCAGTTTATTTATGCGTACTTTCGATGACCAGGCTCTGATCAACGAGCTAATACTTATTCCTGTTACCTATCTCAGCGGCACATTAGTTCCTGTTGAACGCCTGCCCGAATTACTGCAACCGATCGTTTGGTGCTTTCCCCTCACCCCTGCAGCTAAGCTTTTACGCTCCACTCTGGCAGGAACAGGCGTTTCTTTGCAGTTGGTGTTATTGCTTGTGGGGTGGATTGTACTCTTTTTTATACTGGGGTTGTACAGGTTAAACAAGATGGATGCTTGAAATTACAAGAATTCTACGCAACAGAAACCAGGATAGCATGTGATTACAAAAAAGCAATTGCTCCACATAAAGAATCCGTAGCCATCGATCTATATGTATGACTGCGGTTGTAGTGTTTTTAATAAAGGGAGTGAGCGATGTCGCAATGAGGTTTTAGTTATTTGCTGTTTTCGATTCTAGAGAGTATTTTGAAAAAATTCATCGAGGAGGGTATTAAATGAGATTGAAAAAGTATATGATCCCAATTTTATTTTGTGTTCTAGGGTGTATGCTGTTGCTGGCCGGATGTGGAAAGAGTGATTCAAAAAAAAGAACCGGAAACTAAAACTGTTACTGTTACTGATTGTATTGGTAGGGGTGTAGAATTACCACAGCCTCTGGATAAAGTAGTAATACTGAATAGTGATGTAGCTGAGGCTATGCGCATTTTAAAGGTACAGGATACTGTTGTTGGGGTTAGCGAGACAGTCAAAAAAGACCCTTATCTTGGTATGGAGGATAAAGAATTAATTGGAAAGTGGGATAAGCCCAGTTATGAAAAAATTGTGGAGCTAAAACCGCAGGTTGTAATATCGTATAGCAAGTGGCCTGGTGAAGAATTAGCTGAGAAATTAGAACCTGCCGGGGTCAAGGTTGTGCATCTAGATTTATACAAGCCTGAAACATATGATAATGATTTTAAAACACTGGGTAAAATGTTTGGTCAAGAAAAAAAAAGCTGATTCTTTTTTAAAATGGAAAGTAGAGAAAATTGCAACATTAGATAAGGTGAAGGACTTACCATCGGATAAAAGGGTAAAGGTTTTTTTCATGACAATCAGCAATTTCGAAAAAGAGAAATGGGGTACTTTTGGCAGTGGTACAGCCGCTCATCAGGGAATTGAGATGGCAGGTGGGAATAATGTGGCTCGGGAACTTAAGGATTATCCTGATGTCAGCCCGGAATGGATCTTACAGCAAAACCCTGAGGTATTAGTTTTTGCAGATACAGCAGAAGATTATTTGGGATTTAAAATAACTGATTATGGAAACGTAGAAATATTAAAAGATAAGATAACGAAAAATAAGGTTTTTAGCAAAACGGATGCTGTCCAAAAGGATAGGATCTACCTTATTCGAAGAACTCTTGTTGGTGCTGACAAGACTTACCTGGGTGCACTTTACCTTGCCAAGTGGTTCTATCCGGATCAGTTTAAGGATTTAGATCCTGATAAGGTTCTTAAAGAATACTATGAAAAGTGGCTGGATATACCATTCCAGGGCAAGTGGGCTTATCCACCTACATCAAAGTAGGGATTCATGAATTCCCTTGGGAAGTCATGGGATTCCGGTTCAGCAGACCATGACCTGCTGCAGACCCATATCGATTATCAAGGAACCTTTTGGTTATATTTAACACAGATGCTAGTATTCTGATAGAAAAGTTTTCCGCCTTTCATCCAAAGGGGTGGGTTTTTCCGTGGGGGATCATAATAAAAAAAAAAGATAGCAGGAATTCAGGAACCGGTGTAGAAATATTATAATACAAGTAAATATCTTTCAGCTCAAGTTCTTTTGCCCAGCGCAAAAGATAAGAGGGAACCAGGTGAAAATCCTGGACGGTCCGGCCACTGTATGGGGGAAGTTTTCTGCAAGGTACGCCACTGGAGAATATCCGGGAAGGCAGTGAGGAAGCGATGACCCACAAGTCAGGAGACCTGCTTGGGCTTGAGGCAATCTTTACCTTCCCATGGAGAGGGTTGTGCCAGGGCATTTGATGCCAGGTGGTATTGTGTATTACCTCCAGTCTCTCTTGGGACTGGAGTTTTTTGTTTAACCCATTGTCACTTCTCTTTTCTTCCGGCGGTTCGCTGCCGGAACTTTTTTTTATGTACAAAAAATTCTTGTCCCAGACTATTGACAAATAGATGAAGATAGAATATTATCTAGTTCAAGGTAATGAGAATGGTTCTCAATTGTAAGTGTAATCAGGTAAGTGTCACGAGGATCGATGCTTTATTTTTTCCCAATATGTTAGTTAATCCTTACTATTAAAAAAAAAAGAAAGCAGAGGTGTGTGCTCAATGACCGGAACTATAGCCCTCTCTTCGGCGATGGAGGACTATCTGGAAGTGATGCTGGAACTGGCCGAGAGAGAGGGAATTATCAGGGTTACCGATATTGCCGCTGCTCTAAATATTGCTAAGGCCAGTGTTACTCAGGCGGTCACCAATTTGAAAGACCTGGGCATGGTTACTCAGGAAAGGTATGGCCCGGTGCAATTAACGTCGGCCGGACGGGAGTGTGCGGTGAAGGTGCGACAGCGGCACCGCTTGCTGCGCAAGTTTCTTATTGAGGTGCTGGGGGTGAACCCCAGAATCGCTGAAAAGGACGCCTGTCTGATGGAACATGTAGTCAGCCCTCAGACCATGGAAAAACTGGTGTCATTTCTGGAAAACGCCGGCCAATTGGAGGGGGCAACAGTTCTCTCCCCAGGGCGGGGTTTGACGAAGCAAAGGATGGATGAGAGAAAGGAGGTAAAAACTATGAGGTCTGTTAATATCAGGTCACTCAATGAACTGGCTACCGGAGAGCAGGGCAGAGTGATCCGCGTTACGGCAACTGGCCCCGTTCGCCGCCGCATTTTGGAGATGGGTGTTACCCCGGGAACGGAGGTCAGCGTCAAAGGTGTTGCTCCATTGGGCGATCCCATTGAAGTATTGGTTAAGGGTTACAGCCTGAGTCTTCGAAAAGAAGAAGCGGCCAGTATCTTTGTGGAGGTGATGTAGCTGTGTCGGGTAACAGTGTTTTACCCCTTGGTTTTTTACAGACCGGGCGTGATGCTGTAGTGAGTGACCTGGCCGGTGGGCGAAGTTTGCGTCAGCGGCTGACGGATATGGGTGTTGTTCGCGGTACCAGAGTAAAAGTAGTTAAAAACGATATGGGCGGCCCGCTGATCATTTCCATCGGTGAGGGGCGGCTTGCTGTTGGTCGCGGGATGGCTCTCAGGATCATGGTGGAAGTGGTATAGTATTTTTTTAATCATGTGTTAGGTAGTACTAACATCGGGAGGAGGATGATCATGGAAGAGGCACAATTGGTGGTGGCTTTGGCAGGCAACCCCAATTCAGGGAAAACCACTGTCTTTAACAATTTAACAGGATCTCGCCAGCATGTGGGCAACTGGCCGGGTGTGACCGTTGAGAAAAAGGAGGGGCAGTTTGTTTTTGAGGGAAAGGTGATCCGTGTGATCGACCTGCCCGGTACATACAGCCTCGGTGCATATTCGGAAGATGAGGCGGTAGCCCGGGACTACATTCTTTTCGAAAGGCCGGATGTGGTAATCAATGTTGTGGATGCCACCAACCTGGAACGCAACCTGTATCTGACCACACATCTTTTAGAGATGGGTGCCAATGTGGTGGTAGCCCTGAATATGTTCGATGAATTGAAAACCAGAGAGGTGGATATAGATGTACCCAGGCTGTCTAAACTGCTGGGTATGCCGGTGGTTCCTACGGTTGCTACCCGTAACAAGGGAATGAAGGAACTGGTGGCTCAGGCACTGCAGGCAGCTAAAGACGGTGTTAAGGAGCCGCTCAAGATCAACTACGGCAAGGAAATGGAAACCGAACTGGCTGCTATGGAACAAGAGATCAGTTCGAACCCGGGGCTGCCGGATAATTTATCTCCGCGGTGGCTGACGGTAAAGTTGCTGGAGGGAGATGAAGGTGTCCTTAAATGGTTAAACAAGTATCCTGGTTTGGAGCGACTGCTGGCCCGCCGTGATGAAATCGTCAATCAACTGGAGGGGATAATCGGAGAAGACATTGAATCCTTTGTCGCTGATCGTCGCTATGGATTCATCGGTGGCTTAGCCAGAGAGGTGGTCACCCGGCGGAAGACTGCGGAAGAGCGGCTCTCGACATCTGATAAGATCGACCGCGTCATCACCAATCGTTACCTGGGGATCCCTCTTTTTTTATTAGCCATGTGGGTGGTGTTTCAGTTCACCTTTACGGTGGGCGATCCCCTCATCGGCTGGATTGAAGATTTCTTTGAGTTTCTTGGTGGAGCGACCGGGCCCTGGCTAGAGGGCCTTGGTGTGTCCAGTTTGATCAGTTCATTAGTTGTCGATGGCATCATTGCAGGGGTGGGTTCGGTTCTGGTTTTTTTCCCCAATATATTCCTGCTGTTCTTTGCCATTTCCTTATTGGAAGACAGCGGATACATGGCTCGTGCGGCGTATATTATGGACCGGTTCATGCATACCCTGGGCTTACACGGAAAGTCCTTTATTCCACTCCTCATCGGTTTTGGGTGCAATGTTCCTGCAATCATGGCTACCAGGACGCTGGAAAACAAGAGGGACAGGATGATTACCATTTTGATCAACCCGCTGATGTCCTGCACCGCAAGGTTGCCTGTTTACATCCTGTTTACTGCGGCGTTTTTCAGCGCCCATCAGGGTTTGGTGGTCTTTTCTCTTTACCTTCTGGGCTTGGTGTTGGCTGTTCTGATGGGCATGCTGTTCAAACGGTTCCTATTTAAGGGGGAGACATCTCACTTTGTCATGGAACTTCCCCCATATCGTGTCCCTACCCTCAAAGGGACTTTGATCCACATGTGGGAGAGGGGCAGCATTTTTATTCGCAAGGCAGGGACAATCATCTTTGCTACGGTGGTGTTGATTTGGGTGCTGTCCAGTCTTCCCTGGGGTGTGGAATATGCCAGTCAGGAGAGCATCTTGGGTCACATCGGCAGCTTTGTTGTGCCGATCTTTTCGCCTGCGGGCTTCGGCAATTGGGAAGCGGCGGTTGCCCTGATCTTTGGTATCCTGGCCAAGGAAGTGGTGGTCGGTACCCTGGGTGTCATTTACAGTGTGGAGGGGGCGGGGCTGACAAGTGTTATCGCTCAGTATTGGACGCCGCTGGCTGCCTATGCTTTTATGGTGATGACCCTGATTTATATACCCTGCATCGCTGTTATTGGTGTCATTAAAAGAGAGACCAACTCCTGGGGATGGACGGGTTTTGCCGTAGGGTACAGCCTGGTGTTGGGTTGGTTGATGGCAGTATTGATCTATCAGGTCGGCATGTTATTTGGGCTTGGTTAATGCTGCAGCGATAGGTTCCAACCTTGAAGGAATAACGCGTTTAAGCTTGCGTGATATTTTCAAGGCACATAAAAGCCGGTTTTATAATGTATTTTTCGCTGCAGTATCAATTTGGCGTTTAAGGTAACGGGGGTTGAGTGAAGATGGAAACACTGATCTTGTTGGGAATCTGTGTGTTGGCTGTGGGGCTCCTGGTGCGCAAGCTTGCCGGGGCTGCCAATGGCTCAGGCTGCACCACCTGCGGGCAGGATTGTGTCTACTGTCAGAGGCGGGACCCAGGGGCGGGACAGTGAATAGCAGGTCACCTGGTTGTGGTTGATGACTCTCCTCATGATGCAGGAGTAATTTCCTAATGCGGAGAGTTTCCCCCACCGGGGATGCTGCTTGCTAATAGGTTGTTTGTTCTCAGTACTTTTGTTTGACGGGAGGGATAGCGTGTCGGTCTTTATTGTCGGAGGTGACTACCTGGGAAACATCCCCGCTAAGTTGAAAGGCTTTGGTTTCACAGAAATCATGCACCTTTCCGGTCGCAAAAAGGGGCATGTGGCGGTTGAAATACCAAGCCAGGTGGATGTTGTTCTCGTACTCACCAATTATGTAAACCATGGGTGTGCTGTAAAAATTAAAGAAAAAGCCAGAAAAATGGGGGCAAAGACCCTTTTCGCCCGCAGGGCGTGGTCGCATATTTCCGAGATGTTGGTGCGAGAGCTGGGATGATCTTTACCGGCGACAGCCACCTGTATTTGTATTTGTGCCGTCAGCGGCAGCGGCAGGATGGAGGTTAAGATGGTGAGAACGAGTTTCTTACTCTTTTGATAATAAATTGATACGGGGGTGTTTGTAAAGATGAGCAAGTAAATATAATTGCAGTGGCGAAAGAGCAACGTTTGATAATGCAATGCTGTATTTTTATGGGGAGGGATAGTGATGTTTGTCTGGCAAAAGCGGTTAAAGCGATCAGTAGGGATTTTCCTGATCCTGATGTTGGTTTTCTCCTCCTGCCTGATTGCCGCGCCTTTTCAGTCCCTGGCGGCGGCAGAGGAGAGCCCCGGCGTGCTGATCTTAGCGCATGGGGCGGGTGATCCCACTTGGACTGTGCCCTTGTGGGAAGCTGCAAACGAACTGAAAGAAAACCTTCCTTATCCGGTGGCCATCGGATTTTTGGAATATGATGAACCTGATATTCCGGACGCTGTGGAACAACTTAATGCAGTGGGGGTCAATAAGATTGTTGCCGTTCCTCTCTTTATTTCCAGCTATTCCAACCACATTGAAGAGATTAAATACATCCTGGGTTTGAGGAAGGACTTGCCGGATCCGGATGAGGATCTTGAACGAGCTTCACCGGCGGGAGAGGTGATCCTGATTCCGGCAGTCGATGACCACCCGCTGATGGCAGAAGTGCTTACTGAACAGATTAAGCCTCTCATCAAAGACCCTGCTCACGAGGTTGTGGTCCTGGCAGCGCATGGCAGCGATTCTGAAGAAGGCAAGATCGGGTGGAAAAATAACCTGGAGTCCCTAGGACAGCAAATCCAGAAACGCTTAGCAGCACAAGGGACGCCAGTGAAAGGTATAAGATACGGCTATGTTTTTGAGGGGCCAACCCCTTCTCTACGGAAGGCCGTTGACGAAGCCATCAATACCGATGGGGCCACCGCCCTGGTGGTTCCGGTGATGGTCAGCGAGGGTTTTTTCACCGGTCGCATGATTCCCAATATTCTCAAGGAATTTGCGGATGACACATACCGATATCCAGAGCCGGGCCAGCGGGCGCTTCTTACTTTTCAGAAAGCCCATGCCAATCGTATTGTGGAGTGGAGAGCGGCCAATGAACTGTGGCCGCAGCCAGAGGTGCTCCAGGATGGTAAACGATTGCACCTTACGCTGGATAAATGCCAGGAAATCGCCCAGGCAGCCGGCAAGGGGTACCCCTGCTCGGTGCTGGCCTTCCGCATGGCCGGTGTGGCTCTGCCTGCTCTATGGCCTGATAGCCCGGTGGTGGCAGATGACCTGACGGTGGTAAGCTTGCTGCCACCCGAGGCTGGCAGTAAACCGGTATTTGACTACCTGAGCGGTGATGTCAGTTACCTGGGCAACTGGAAAAAGATCACCCCCCTTAGTCCCACCTTCATTTTCGCCAATAAAGCCACCGGGGAGACGGTGTGGGTACAGGTTAAGCCAGATACTTTTGGCGGTGAAGATTACTTTGGTCTGCGCAACCGGGTGATCAATGGCCAGGCTGCTGAAGGGGAACAGGCGGGTCTCCAGGCTCGCCTGGACGAGCTTCTCAAAAACCTATTAGCCAGGCCGGCTGAGGCGATTTGTGCCTGGAAGAAGGTTTCTCCCCTCAGTGTTTACAGCCCGGATGACAAACTGCTAAAGTTTTCCTATATGGATATAGCCGTGGAGGATGAAGGCCTCTGCCTGGGAAGAACCTTCGGTTTTCAGGCGCTGAGCGAAGCTTTTGCTGAACTTTATGGTGATAGTGTACCCAAGCAGGGCAGGTTCAGTGTATTAGCGCATCTTCCTACCAAGTGCACAGAAGGTGTCCTGAAGGTTGTCGCCGGTGCAGGCAACTACGAACTCAGCGGCACTGACCCGGTGCAGGGGGAAAACTACTGCTATGAGGTAACAGCTAAAGACAGGTCACGAGTGGCCGTTGTTAAGGTTAAACCCTCACTTATCCCTGAAGAGTTTTTTACCTTACGCAATAAATGCAAGCAGGGCAAGGCCACTCCTGATGAAAAGGCACGTTTCCAGGAACTCAAGCTGCAAGCCATCATTTCACTTATGTTTAAGCCCACCGATGAAATCTTTAGTGTTAGCACACATACCGTTGATATGCAGGGCGATGGGGTGGATGACAAGGATCTCAGCAAGGATAAGGAAAAGAGAGGTGATGAAAAGGGGCGACAAGACAAGGCCAAGGAAAAAACCGGCCTGCCCAAGACAGGTGAAAACATTTTGCCATTGTATCTTATCGGAATTGCCCTATTATTTGCAGGAACCTTGATGGTGCGCAGAAAACAGTTCGATCGTTTTGAGCGGAAATAAGTAGGTGCACATATTTGTGCTTTGTGCTTGGATGGGCAGGTGACTGAACAACGGTTAAAAGATTTGCAGCTGTCTTCTGAGCGCTCTTTAGCTGGGTTGGTGAGGCTAAACCGTCAAACTTTAATGTCTCTCTTTAATCATCTCAGCCAGCCTGTAATAACCTGTGCCAGGGAAGAATCAGGAGACCCCTGGACAACGGTCATGTTTTTTTCCTCACAGAACTGTACGGCAATATCACGGGGGATCTCGATGATCACCTGTGTGCCCATCTCTTCGGCTGCAGCCTGTACCAAGGCGGATTCATCAGGCACTCCCCTGGCATTGAGGATGACCCCCTTGAGCTGTGCATAACCACGGCCCTGGAACTGCTCGATGGCCCTGAATAGATCCTCTGCCTTATTCCTTTCCGGTGTTGTAGGCAAACTGACCATGGCCACCTCCAGTTCCCATTCTTCACGGATCAGACGCGTCAAGCCCAAAGCATAGTCGTATGGGCAGGAGACAGCCACCCTCAGATGCATGAACCTCATTAAATTTGTGCTGATCTTCGTCAGGGCAGGGATTAAACGGCTTTTGTCGAATGATTAAGATAATGAATGGCTGAAGCTATTTAGACCAGACCACGGAGGTCTTTTCCCTGAAATAGGGGGATGCTTTCGTGGTTTTCTGCTTTCTGTGGGGTTTCTGATCGAGAGGTGAATATTGTGATCAATTTCCTTCTGCTTAGCACTTTGGACAACACCCGTGAACTGCGGGAGGCAATGAAAGAGATCAAAGAGGAATATGGTAAGATCCTTTCTTTGAGGAAGATCTATTTTTCTGATTGGGACAAAAAACCCGATTATACCCAGATGAAAGAAGCAATCAGCAATGCCCAGGTTATCCTGGTGGATATCCGCGGGCAGTCCCCATTCACCGATTGGGTAAGGCAGGCCATTGCCGGCAGTTCAGCTGTAGTGGCTGTCCTGGTCGGCGGCCACCGCGATATCATGTCTCTGACCAGGATGGGTTCTTTCTCCGGTTCCGATATTCCCAGCCGTGAGGGGGCCTTTGATGTAGAGGCATTTCTTAAGGTCAAAAAATTTAGCGAACTCACCAAAAAGCTGGGGTCGATTCTTCCCCTGGGTAAGCTCAAGCACATGCGCAACTGGGTAGTCGCCTGTGATTACTATGCCGAAGGCGGTACCGAAAACCTGAAAAACCTTTTCCTCTTTATGCTCAAGGAATACTGCGGGAAGAAGGTCAAGGTGCAGCCACCGCAAAAAATGCTGGACTGGGGGATCTGGTGGCCCGACCAGTATTTTCCCGACCTCAAGTCTTTCATCTCCTGGCGTCCTATCGATAAAAATAAACCCACTGTAGGCATTTTCTTTTACGGTGGGATGCATTTTGCCGATTGCACACCTGCAGTGGAAGCCCTTATAGAGAGGATGGGGGATCAAGTCAACCTGCTCCCTGTTTTTTCGAAAGCGGAATATAACCTACCCGCAATGCAGTCCTGTTTCTTTGCTGAGGGGCGGCCGGTTGTCGACCTGGTGGTCAACCTGCAGTATTTCCAGCTGCATGGGGGGCCCTATGGGGGTGCCCCTGAGCCCACCTATGAACTGCTGTCTAAATTGGATGTACCGGTTATCATCGGGTTTCATTCCTACTCTACCGGCATCAGAGAGTGGCAGCGGGAAAACAGACTGAACCCGGTGGAAATCGTGCTCGGTGTGGTTCTCCCGGAACTGGACGGCTGTATTGAACCGATTTATATTGCGGGGCTTAGTTCATGTGGAGAAGATGATCTGCTGGAGGGGGAGGTCAAAGAGAGCAGGGCACTGCCTGAGGGGATCGACCGCCTGGCGGGGCGGATTCTCAAGTGGCTTTCCCTGCGCAGAAAAGCGAATGCCGAGAAAAAATTGGCGATTATTCTTTATGACTACCCGCCGGGAGAGGCTCATTTAGGGAATGCGGGTTACCTTGATGCCCTGGCCAGCCTGAGCGGATTTTTGGAGAAACTGGTGGAGCGGGGTTACCAGGTGACAATTCCTGAGGGTGATCTGGGAGAGTACCTGTTGTCCGGCGGTGTTGTAAATACTCCGCAGTGGCAGTCTGCATCCCCTGAGGTTATGGTAGATGCCGCAGTCTATCAGAAGTGGTATCGCAGTCTGCCGCCCGATTTACAGGAGGAGATGGAAAGAAACTGGGGTGAGCCACCGGGTGACATTATGACGAAGGGTAATCAGTTAATCATACCTGGTGTGTTGCTGGGCAACATCTTTATCGGTGTCCAGCCCTCACGGGGTGTTCACGAGGACCCTGCCCGCGCCTATCATGACAAAGAACTGCCTCCCCACCACCAGTATCTCTGCTTTTACCGGTGGCTGCAGCAGGAGTTTCAAGCAGACTGTATGCTGCATTGGGGGATGCATGGAACTTTGGAGTTCACCAAGGGGAAAGAAGTCCCCGTCTCCCGCAAGTGCTACCCGGAGATCATGACCGGTGATATTCCCCATCTTTACTACTACTGGGTGGGGAACCCTTCGGAATCCACCATCGCCAAGCGCAGAAGCTATGCGGTGACAATTTCTCATGCCTCACCTCCGGTAACAGCATCCAACCTTTACGGTGAGTATCTGGAACTGGAGGACCTGCTGGTGGAATACAGGAAGGCCGAGGGACAGGATAAAGAAAAGCTGGCTGTAAGCATCAGGGAAAAAGCCGGTGAACTTACCCTTCCTGCAGGAGACCTGACTGAACTGGAAACCTACCTCTACCGGATGAAGAGGCGCCTGATCCCCAAGGGCATGCATGTTCTCGACCGGATGCTCTCCGGTGAAGACCTCCTCTCTTACCTGAAAGCAATAGTTCGCTTTGACCGGGAGGTGCCCTCCCTTTACAGGCTGTTTGCTGAACAGAGGAGTGTTCCTTTTGAGAACTTGATCCAGGATGCTGAGGCCTTTGCTGCTGTTGACCGCCAGGTGCACCAGGCCATTGAAAGCTGGCTCGCTGGCGAACAGGCGGCACTGCCGGAGGAAATAGATGCCTACCTGCACAAAGTGAAAGAAAACATCGAGTGTTCATCTGAAAGTGAGGGACTGCTAAGTGTCCTGGATGGCCGTTATGTCCTTCCAAATCTCGCCGGGGATCCGGTGCGCACACCGGAAATTTATCCGGTGGGGCGAAACATGTATGAATTCAATCCGCAGTTGATTCCGACTCAACTGGCACTGGAGCGCGGCGCGAGGACTGCAAATACCGTTTTGCATAAATATTATCATGACCACGGGTGCTATCCCGAATCCGTGGGCATGGTTCTCTGGGGCTTTGAAACACTGAGCACCGGAGGTGAAACAGTTGCCCAGATTCTCAATTACCTCGGTGTGCGCATGGTGCGCAAAGGGAGCCCCTGGTTCAAGGAACTGCAGCTGATTCCCCTGGAGGAACTCGGCAGGCCGCGCATCGATGTTTTCATTACCATCTGTGGTATCTTCCGTGATATATGCGGCAATCAGATCGAACTGATCAATCAGGCTGTAGAGCTGGCTGCCGGTGCAGAGGAAGCAGATGAGCAGAACTATGTACGCAAACATGCTCTAGAACTGGGCGCGGATCAGTCTGCTCCCAACTGCGCCCGCATCTTCGGCCCTTCAGCCTCTGAGTATGGCACCTCCATGCGCACACTGGTGGAAAGCGGAGTATGGCAGGAAGAAAAAGAACTGGTGGACAGCTATGACAGTTCCATGTCCTACTGCTATTACCGGGGGAATGTCCAGGAGAACAGCGAACTTTTTGACCGCCTGGTTTCCAAGGTGGATCTGATCTCCCAGGTGAGGCACAGCAATGAGTACGAGTTTACCGATCTCGACCACTACTACGAGTTCTTCGGTGGGCTTTCACGAAGTGTTGCCGAGAAAAAAGGGGATGCCCCGGAGCAGTGGGTTGTGGATGCAACCGAAGAGATCACTGAGGTTGTTGATGTGGGTCTTTCCATCGACCGCGCGGTGAGGACACGGCTTTTCAATCCCAGGTGGATCGATGGGATGCTCAACCACAAACACCATGGCGCTCAGAAGGTAGCCCAGCGTGTGGAACACCTCATCGGCCTCAGGGCAACTACAGGTAAAGTGGAAAAATGGGTATTTCATGAGGCTGCCGCCCAGTTTGTGCTCGATGAAGAGATGCGGCAGAGGTTATCAGAGAACAACCCCTATGCCGCCCGAGAGATAGCAGAGAAACTTGCAGAGGCACTGGAGAGGGGTTACTTTGAACTTACAGAGGAAGAGTATGAAGCATTTCGGGATGCGGTGCTGGAAATGGAGGCCTGGATTGAGGAAGAAACATAGTTGAGCTGTTTTGCCTGGTGAAGGCTTTAGGATTTTTTTCTCTGGGAAGGAAATTTAATAATTATGTCGAAATGGTATTATCGGAAGAGTATAGAACTATTACTGACAATTGATCCCATTGCGGAAATACGTTTTTGAGTTGACTGCTGTGTATAGGGTTATGCGTTAAGCCGCTCACTATATATAGTGGATCTTTGGATGAAAAACGGCTTTGCAGTGGAATAAAAATTTCATAATTCAGAGCAGGTGCTGTTGTCCGAAAGGGCAGGCATAAAAGGGAAGCCGGTGCAAGGCCGGCGCGGTCCCGCCACTGTAAGGGGGATTCACCTGACAGAGTACCACTGTCTAGTGCTCAATGAAACTCAGTTGAGTGCAGGATGGGAAGGTGTGAGGTGAAGTTGAACCCGAGCCAGGAGACCTACCTGTTCTACCTGGATCAACTACCTACGCGGATAGGGAGGTGGTTTTTATGTTTATTAGAAAACCCTTGTAATCCCCGGCTGTTTGTAGGCCGGGGATTTTATTTTGCAAAGCACTGTGGAGTATTGTTGAGCATGTAGAAGAGCATGTGCAGTGAAAGTTTTCCATACTAAACTCGGAGTATGGGCGGCAGGGAAGGCGATTACCGGTTACCGTAGTAGGATGAAAGATAATTTAGATACTTTTAAGTGGGAGGAGAACTCATGAAAAGGACTGCTTTATTGGTACTGTTTATTTTTTCACTCAGCTTGCTGGCCTTCGGATGTGCCGGCCAGGGGAGCAGCTCAGAAGAGCTGGTTGTCGGTGTAGGGCAGGATACTGTTGACCCTAACGGAGGGATGTGGGAAAGCCGTGGCCTGATCTTTGAAACGCTGGTCACCCTTAATGACAAGGGGGAACCACGCCCTCTTTTAGCAAAAAAGTGGGAAATATCACATGACGGAAAGAGCTATACCTTTTTCTTAGAGGAGAATGTTAAATTCCACGATGGCACACCATTTAATGCCCAGGCGGTGAAGGAAAATGTAGACAAAATGCAGATTGTCTGGGGTAAATACCCTATCGAGAAGGTTGAGGCTGTTAATGACAATACAGTCCGCTTTTCATTTAAAGAACCATACCCGCTCTTTATGTGGCATATAGCCCAAATTGCCGGTGGAATGGTAGTCAGCCCTAAAGCCATAGTAGAGGCTTCTGCTGAAAACAGCGGGGGCATGGATAAAATGCCATCTGGCATGTCAGACGGAAAAGGTGAGCAAAAGGGAACAGATGAGATGCCGGCAATGGGGAAGAGCGAATCCGGGGAGGGCATGTCTAAGATGCCTCCGGCAGCTTCCGGTGAGCAAGGTGAATCCAAAGAAGGCATGGGCCAGATGCCCTCCGGAATGGGCAAGACTGAGGCTGGCAAGGGGTATACAATTAAAGACCCGATAGGACTGGCCCTTATAATTGGCAGAGCATAAGCAGGGACAGTACTGGGTTATGGAAGCTGTGGACGATTATTGGCAGGGGGATGGTGAGCATTAAGCGGATTAAGTACTCAGTGATACCGGATCCCCATTCCAGGGTCATGGCTTTGGAAAGCGGACAAATTCACATTACCGGAATCAGTCCGTTAAGCAAAATTGCTGCTGGAGATATGGTGCTCATTGAAAAAAACAAAGAGTTAGTTTTGAAACATGAGCCTTCTTTTGGAGTTACTCCCATTGCTTTTAATACAACCAAGGGGATTTTTACAGATGATCGTATCAGAGAAGCCTTTGTGAAGTCAGTAAACAGGGATGAGATTAACAAGATATTGACTCCCTGCAGCACCACATTGACGACTCCGGTCGCTCCTGCTTCTCCATTTTATGTTGAGGAATTAAAAGGCAGCCAAAAATATGATCCTGCCGGTGCACAGGAACTGCTGGCAGGGGCCGGCTGGGTCAAGGGCACTGATGGAATGCTGCAAAAAGACGGCAAGCCTCTCCAGGTCAGCCTGACTTATATTGCATCAAACCCTGAAATGGAACAGATCACCAGCATTCTGGAGGAACAGTTGAAAGCGGTCGGTATAAATCTTAAGGTAACTCAGGTTGAGGGTGGTGCACTCTTTGCATCCCTGGCTAAAAAGGATTATGAATTGATCTCCAGCCCGGGGATCGGTGCTTCCTCTTTAGATTTCAAAACTGATTATCACACCAGGGGCCGCTACAGTGTGGGGAATGACAGAGAGCTGGACCAGATGATCGATCAGTATTTTACCGCTGCCAATACTGATGAGCAAAAGAAGATGAGCAAGAAAGTCCAGGAGAAGATCCTTAAAGATCATTTAGTCTTGCTGTACTTTAACAAGAACAAGAGTTTTGCCTATACAGCCAAACTGCAGAATCTTGAACCATCATTGGAAGAAGAGTGTAACTTTTTGCGGCACATCTGGAAAGCAAAATTAAGCAAATAACCACCGGGGGGAAATAGATTGGGCTCATATATGCTGCGGCGGCTCTCAGCAGCCGCCCTTTCCCTGGTAGGGATCAGTTTTATTACTTTCATGCTGGTGTTTTTAGTGCCGGGAGACCCCGCGGAGATGGTAGCCCAGGCCAGGTTCGGCCATGGAGTAGGAACCAGTGAAGTGGAGATGGTGCGCAGCACAGAGGGACTGGATCAACCCTTGGCGGTTCAGTACTGGAAATGGCTGCGGCATTTGTTCAATCTGGATTTCGGGTACTCTTTGATCAATCAGCAGCCGGTGCTATCTCTGATCCAGTCTCGGTTTCCGGCGACGATTCTCCTGGCCTGCACCAGCTTGCTGTTATCTTTGCTGATCGCTGTTCCCGCAGGATCATCTCAGCTTTGTATAAGGATACCTGGCTGGATCTGGGTCTGCGTTTCTTCGCCATCCTGGGAGTGTCCATACCCGGTTTTTGGCTGAGCTATCTGATGATCATTTTTTTCGCCCTGCAGCTGAAATTGCTGCCGGTCAGCGGCTATGGCAGTTTCTCTAATCTGATCATGCCGTCAATAGCTCTAGGTTTGGGGATGGCCGGCTTAACCACCAGGATGCTCAGGGCCAGCCTGCTTGAGGTTTTACAGCAGGATTACCTGAATACAGCCAGGGCACACGGCATCAGGGAGAACAAGGTTTTATTTAAATACGCCTTAAAAAATGCCATGATTCCTGTGCTGACTGTTGTTGCACTGCAGATGGGCTTTCTGCTCAGCGGCACAGTGATCATTGAAAGTATTTTCGGCTGGCCTGGCCTGGGGAAACTCATTTTAGAAGGAATTTACACCAGAGATTTTCCGGTGATCCAGGGTTGTGTCCTCTTTATAGCAGTGTGTTTCATTTTGATCAATACCGGGGTTGATCTGGTTTATTCCTGGTTAGACCCTCGGATCAGCTGGGCGGAGGAAAGATAACAATGTCAAATCTCTTGGAAATACATAATCTTTCTGTAACATATGGTTTAAACGGTTGGAGGGTGCTTGCTGTCCGTGATCTGGGTTTAACCCTTGGTGAGGGAGAAAAGCTGGCTATTGTCGGAGAATCAGGTGCGGGAAAGAGTACAATCGCCAATACGATCATGGGTCTGCTGGGTAATGGCGCAGAAATCCAGGGTGAAATTTATTTTAAAGGCAGTCAGGTGAAACAGGAAACAGTGTCTGAGCTGCGAGGCAAGGAAATTGTGCTGATTCCGCAAAATGTGTTCAATTCCATCAACCCTGTCTTTAGCATCGGAGAACAAATGGAAGACCTGCAGAATGAAGCAAATGTCGCACCGGAACAGCGCCAGGGAAGGATATTGGAACTGCTCAGAAGGGTGCGACTGCCCAGGCCGGAGTCGATACCGGACAGTTTTTCTCACCAGTTGAGTGGGGGGATGAAACAAAGGGTTCTGTTGGCGATGGGACTTTCTCAGTCTCCTTCATTGATCATTGCCGATGAACCCACCAAGGGGCTCGACCCTATTCGCCGCATGGGCATTCTTAATTTGCTGCAGCAACTGGTGAAACAAAACCGGCAGAGCTTGATGTTGATCACCCATGACATCAAGGCAGCCGCTTTTTTATGTGACACCATTACCCTCATCTACAAGGGTGAAATGATGGAGAGACTGCCGGCTGCTCATTTATATGAAAACAGTATGCACCCGTATTCAAAGGCTTTGATGGCTGCTGCACCTGAAAGAGGGCTGCAGGTGCCCAGTCAAATCAACAGTGAATTCAACCATTCTCCTGTGACAGGGTGTTCATATGCCGCCTATTGTCAGCTTTTCCGCAACAGCTGTCTGGAGCAAAGACCTGCTCTGCGTCAAGTTGCTCCTGGCCATTGGGTGAGGTGTGATGCTGTTGCTTGAATTCCGTGAGGTGACTAAGGTATTCCGGCAGAAGCTGCTGAAAAAGGGAAAACTGGAGGCGGTCAAAGGGGTCTCCTTGGAGATTCGAACGGGAGAAATATTCGGGCTGATGGGGGAAAGCGGCTCCGGCAAATCCACCCTGGGCAAGATTGCTCTGGGACTGATGCATCCCTCTTCAGGGGAGGTGCTCTGGGAGGGGAAGCAGTGGACGAGTCTCTCTCCCAAAGAGCGTTTGGCTGTGCAGGGGATCAGCCAGAATCCGTATGGTGTCTTCAATCCCAGGCATAAAATAGGCTATTCCCTCGCAGAACCGCTTGATTATCATCGCTTGCTCAATGATAAAGAGGAGATGAGTCTCCGGATCAAAGAGATGCTCGAACTGGTCAACATGGATGAAGACATTCTGAGCAAATATCCCGGACAGTTCAGCGGGGGACAGCTGCAGAGGCTTGCCATAGCCAGGGTGTTATTGCTCAACCCCAATATAATTGTGGCTGATGAACCCACTACAATGCTGGATCTCACCATACAAGCGCAGATCATGCATTTGTTCAAAAGAATCCATGAACAAAAGGGGGTTGCAGTGCTTTTGATCAGCCACGATCTGCCTGTTGTTGCTGCTCTGGCTCAAAGAATCGGCATCATGTATGGCGGCAGGTTGGTGGAGATAGGGAGTACTGAGGAGATAACCAACAATGCACTCCATCCCTATACCCGCCTTTTTTTGGCTGCAGCCAGGGAAGAATCCATCCCTGAGCCACAAAGCCGTGACAGCGGCGCTGATAGGGGCTGTATCTGCTGCAGCATCTGTGATCAGGCTGTTGAATTGTGCCGCCAAAAAGAACCTGAGTTAATTCGGGTGGCGCCTGAACATGAGGCTGCCTGTCATATGGTCAATTTTGGAGGAAATGGTGATCGCTCTTGAAAAAATATAGTTTGATTATTCCAGCGGTCTTGCTGGTTATTTTGGTTCTAACCGCACTTTTTGCGCCTTATCTGACACCTCATGACCCTTTTGCACAGGATTTAGATAACCGGTTTATGGGCCCATGCAGGGCCTATCTGATGGGAACCGATGATCTCGGCCGCTGTATTTTTTCCAGATTGATCCTGGGAACACGGGTATCCCTATTGATCGGGGTTGCAGTGGTTTCTATTAATACCATAATTGGTACTCTGGTAGGGTTGATCAGCGGTTTTGGCCATAAGATCATTGATTCGATCATGATGGGCATCATCGACATCCTGCTGGCTTTTCCCGGCGCTATTCTAACCCTGGCGGTAGCAGGTATCCTTGGTCCAGGCTTGCTCAACATGATCATCGCCTTGACTGTCCTGGGCTGGGTAAGCTATGCCCGCTTTGTGCGGGGCATGGTCTTGTCTTTGAAGGAAAGGGAGTTTGTTGAAAGTGCCCGCTGTTTGCGCTTTGGAAACGTTCATATCCTGTTTAAGCACATCCTGCCCAACTGCCTGGGGCCAATTGTTGTTTTATCCAGCATGGACATGGCCGGTGTTATTTTGATGGCTGCAGGCTTGAGTTTCCTGGGTTTGGGGGTGCAGGGTTCCTTCCCGGAATGGGGTCTGATGCTCAACCAGGGGAAGGATTATCTGAGGATCGCTCCCCATCTTGCCACCTGTCCCGGATTGGCCATCATGGTTGCGGCATTGGCTTTTAACCTGTTGGGTGACGGACTGCGTGACCTGCTGCAGGGTGAGGGAGTACATTTCAATTAAGAAAGAAGATGTGCAGACACCTGAAGGGCATCATACTCTCGGGTGAGGGATAAGATTCAATTTATTATTGGAGGGCTGAGTTCAATGGATAAATTCAAAGTGGTGATGGCAACTGTTGCCCCACTTGATTCGCTGGTGGCTGATCTGTCAGCGGGCCTGGAGCAGAACTACAGGCTGCATGTTGATATTGAGCTTTATTCACTGCATGAGAGTGGAGAACTGGCGGTTGATCGCAGAGATTTAAGCAAGGATTTGAAGTTAGCTGATTTTGTTTTGCTGGATCTGATGGGGGCTCAGGAGGGGTTAACTGATTTCATCTGCACTGTTCTGGCAGAAACTGATAATGCGGTGATTCCCACGAGCTATATGCCTCCTGTGATCATGCAAAGAGCCAGGATGGGATCATTTTCTCTCAATGAGTCGATTGCTTCGATGAAAAAAATGATGATGATGATGAAACAGTCACAGGGGATGCCTGGGCAAGAGTCCCAGATGATGTCTGAGATGGTGAAGAAACAGTCACCGGGGATGCCTGCTCAAGAGTCTCAGATGTCCCAGATGATGATGATGGATATCTCAAAGATGTTGGGCATGATGGTTGCTTTTCTGCCGGCTGAACAAAAAAGGGATGGCCAGAACTGGGTTTTAGCATTCAATTATTGGAACAACGGCGGTCGTGAGAACTTGAAGAATCTCTTTTTGCTGCTGGCAGGAAATTGCAAGGGCTTGAGTGTCCCTGAGCCGGATCCCCCGCAGGAACTGCCGGATGTGGGTATATACCATCCGGTAGATCAAAAAGTCTTTGTTTCTTTAGAAGATTATCTGGCTGCATACCCTCTTGATGAAAAAAAGCCTACTATAGGAATTATGATGTATATGGGCAGATATGGCGAGGCTTCTCAAGCGGGTGCGAAGGCTCTCTTTCAAAGATTGGCAGCTGAATGCAATGTGATCCAAACTTTCTTTTATACGGCTTCCAACCAGAGATTCGACAAGCTGAAGGGTTATTTTTACTATAAAGGCAAGCCTTTGGTGGATGCGCTGGTCAATCTGTCATCTTTCAGATTGAATGTGGGTCCCCGTGGGGGGGATCCGGGCAGCACCATCGCCGATTTGAAAAAACTCAATGTTCCGGTTTTTCACCCGGTGCCCATGAATAGAAAAAAAATCAGTGATTGGATGGAAGAGGAGTCACTGATGCCCAATGAGGTAATTATTAACGTAATCCTGCCGGAACTGGACGGGTGTATTGAGCCCATTCCTATCAGCGGCCTGAAGAGCCTGGGATATGATGAGGTGCGCGGTGTGGATATGCAGGGTGCAGCTCCTATTGAGGAGCGGGTGGATAAGATCGCCGGGAGGGTATTGAGCTGGCTGCGCTTGAGGAATAAGCCCAATGCGGAGAAAAAGGTGGCCTTTATCCTCTACAATTATCCACCGGGTGAGGACAACATCGGGGGAGCGGCTTACCTCGATGTGTTTGCCAGCATGAAAAAGCTGCTGGGGGAATTGAGAGAGGCGGGCTATCAAACCGGTGAATTACCGGAGGAAAAGCTGCATCAGCTTTTTCTGGATCAGGGCATTGTAAACTCCGGAAAGTGGCTGTCCGGGAATCTGACAGCCGGCAGTGCTGTCACTTTGGACAAGGACATTTATGAATCCTGGTTCCGCGACCTGCCTCACTGCAAGGAGTTGCTTGAGGAATGGGGCCCGCCGCCTGGTGAGGTGATGACGAACAAAGGCAGCATTATGCTGCCCGGTGTGGTTTTCGGTAATGTCTTTATTGGGCTGCAGCCATCACGGGGCCTTCATGAAAAACCGGAGAAAGCCTATCACGACAAATCCATACCCCCTCACTACCAGTACCTTGCCTATTATAAGTGGCTGGAAGAGGTGTGGAGGGCTGATGTCTGTGTTCATGTGGGAACACACGGCACTCTGGAGTTTACCAGGGGCAAAGAGGTGGGGATGTCGGGTGATTGTTATCCTGACCAATTGATCGGCAGCATGCCGCATCTCTACATTTACCATGTGGCAAACCCCTCTGAAGCGGTGATAGCCAAGAGAAGAAGCCAGGCTGTGCTGGTCAATTACAACTCACCCCCGGTGACAACCTCTGAGCTTTATGAGGATTTGGCTGAACTGGAGGTGTTGATCGGTGAATACCATGAAGCTCTGATTCAGGATCCACTGCGCAGTGAAAGGGTGAAAAATGCCATTCTGGAAAAGGCCGCTGCAGCTAAATTTACCGGAACAAATATCGATGAACTTCACGATCAGGTTTTCCGCATCAAAAGGTCGATTATTCCCAAGGGCCTGCATGTCCTGGATGAAGGCTACAGCACCGATGAGGTGATCGATTTTGTTACCTTTATTTTGCGGTATGACCGAGGAGCGGTACAGTCACTCAACCGTCTGCTCTGCCAGGTGGAAGGGATCGATTATGATCAGGCTGTCCGTAATCCGGCCATGGTAGTTGATGGCAGGTCATATGCCGGACTGCTGGAAGGGATCGATACCAGAGCAAGGGAATTGGTGAGCCGGTCATTTTCTTCATCAATCAAGGAGGCTGTGTCCGGTTTGCAGAATGCCGGGGATATCTGTGCTGAGATTAAAACAACTCTGGAATACGGGCATCAGGTTGCTCAGGAGTTGCAGCGGAATGAGGAAATCTCATCCCTCCTGGAGGGGTTGAATGGCGAATATATTAAACCCAACATTGGAGGGGATCCCATCCGTACCCCGGATGTACTGCCCACCGGGCGCAATACCTATCAGTTCGACCCCCGCATGGTTCCTACTGAGGCTGCTTACACCCGGGGCGCGGAAATAGCTGAGAATACCGTCTCCCACTACTATAAAAAACACAGCTGCTATCCGAGGAGTACGGCCATCATCCTGTGGGGTTTCGAAACATCCAAGACCCAGGGGGAAACAATCGGCCAGATCCTGCGTTATCTTGGGTTGAGGGTGGTGCGGAAAAGGGGCGCCTGGGGTCCCCAACTGGAGGTTATCCCCCTGGATGAATTGGGGAGGCCGCGCATCGATGTGGTTGTCAATATGTGCGGGTTTTTCCGCGACCTTTTTCCCAATGTGATGGAACTGCTTGATGATGCCTTTCACCTGGTGGCCGAGCTGGATGAGCCGGTGGAAATGAACTATGTCAAAGAGAATTCATTTGCCCTCTTTAATGACTTGAAAGATAAAATAACTGATGTGGAGGCTGCCTGGAATATTGCCGGCGCGCGGATCTTTGGCCCCCCTGCGGGTGAGTATGGAACAAAAGTGCGGGGGCTTGTGGAAACCCAGAACTGGACAGAAGAAGATCAGCTGGCAGACGCCTATTTTGACAGCATGGATTACCTGTATACCAGGGGTGTGCGGGCAAAAAGGATGGATCAGCTCTTTCGCAGGCAGCTCGCCGGGGTCGAGGTGATCTCCCAGGTGCGCAGTTCCCATGACTACGAGATCACAGATCTTGATCACTATTATGAATACTTCGGCGGGTTGGCCAAATCTGTTGAGGTTGCCGGCGGCAAGAAGCCGGAAATGCTGTTCAGTGATACAACCCAGGAGGTGATCATCACTGAAGATGTGGAAGCAGCTATTTGCAGGGGAGTAAGAACACGCCTCCTCAACCCCAAATGGATCGACGGACTGCTGAATCATGACTACCACGGGGCACAGCATATCGCTGACCGCGTAGAAAACATGGTGGGGTTAGCGGCCACTACCAATCAGGTGGATAACTGGATCTGGAGTGATATCGCTGAGCGCTATATCTTTGATGAAGAGATGAGAAAACGCCTGGAAGAGAACAACCGCTGGGCTGCTGCGGAAATTATCAGCAGGCTGTTTGAGGCCCACAGGCGGGGTTACTGGGAGGCCACTGAAGAGGAATTGGAAAAACTGCGTGAGGCCTATTTGGAGCTGGAGGGAGCTATAGAGGAACAGCTGCAGAGCATCTAATGCAGGTGTTGTGATCAGGTACCTGCTTTTTTGGTATATTCAAAAACAGATTCTAGATACTGCCAGTAGAGATTCAGGGATTCTGAGATGCTTTCATATACAATAATGTCGTCTATTTCTTCATACTCATGTACAATTATATTGCGTTCACCTGTGGACGGGGCAAAATATATCTGTTTGCTTTGTCAAGTTGTCATTTTCGCTCTTCTATTAATCTGCTCAGGTATGAATCGGTTGCCCGATAAAAAGGTGACCCTATTATTCTAGTTCCTTTTGATACTCCCTCACAAAACGCACACCGAACAGGGGTGTATTGATACAGATATCAGGTTTTTCAAAGTGTACTGCCTGATCTATCTGGAGAAGCCCTCCTTCAATGGTGTATGCGAGGGGATCTATGGCAAAGAGTGTGGCATGGAAGAGTAATCGCCTAGCCATGGGATCTTTGCCGGCCTGGTCTGTGAGCCAATGATGCAATTGTTCTTTATTGAAATTTATTAGTGACAGCATAAATCCGGTGATGATAGCCGGAGAAACCAGTTTCCCCAGGATGAAAAAAACAGAAATTGATTCTACTAATTTAGTGTAGCTGCATCCAGTGTTTACAGCTGTTGACGAATTTGTGTTGTCAGATGATGTTGTTTTTTTTTGAATTATTGTGATCACCATCATAAATCTGCATGATCGTATCGATCGTGAACTGCCATGCAGGGCAGGATTCACCGTCGAAATTTAGCAGAGCCATATCTGCTGAAGTGAGTTCATTTTGCGTATTGTTCTCTATGGGAACAGGTATGCCGATCGAAGCCAGGCTTTTTAACATATTTTCCGATGGAGCAAGGTCTCCACGCAAGACCCTGGAGAGATTTGAATGGTTCACTCCCGCCTCTGATGCAATAGCCCGAATGGATTTACCTGGTCTGTATTGTTTTAATAGCTCTCTCAAATGGTTTCCTTGTTTTTGATCCCTATTTTTTCAATGACATTAACCCTCCTGATTGGTTTCAACACATTTCATATTGTATCATAATATAATACAAATACTACACATTTCAAGTCCACAGATGTTGCAATAGTAGTCGTTTTGTATTATAATTATAAGTACATTAATAATACAAAGCAACAAATATATTTTTATGTTGTTGCAGTAATGATGGGACAAGTATCGGGGGAGGTGGATTTATGCCTCCTCCTAATCGTATTTCCAGCGGAAGGGTCAAATACTATAATAAGGAAGGAGCAAGAGAGGAGATGACACAATTGTATCATTCGAGATTTTATTAGATTTGGATTATCAAATTTCAATGTCGGTGATTCGACGATTAAGGGTTAAGGTGGACAAGGCAAGAGGGCAGGGTATAAGGATAAGA
>NZ_CDRZ01000274.1 GCF_000946815.1 Syntrophaceticus schinkii
AGATCGTTAAGCGTACTGAATCTTAATCAAGGACAACTATAATTTAAAAGAATTAGACCCGTGAGAGTATCCAAAGAGGCATTAGGGACTGACTGTCCATCACCGCAATGGTATGGCTGGTTTTCCTATGCTTTCAGAATCGACGAAAGGAGCGAAGCGGAACCTCACGGGCCGACAATGCGGTAAAACCGCAATTGATTTAACCTAAACTCCATTTTTAAAAAACCGAACTACAAGATGATATGGAAGTAAATAGTATCATGAATTAGCCGTGCCACCAACGACCATTAATATTGACAGGTAAAGGGTGATTATGCTAAAGTAGTACAGGATCTTTTTATGGCTGTATTTGGAACTATATACTGTAGATTCGGCAGTAGGAGGTGGCACAGTGCGCGTAGGTGTAATTTTAGCATGTACTGAATGTAAAAACCGCAATTATAATACACAGAAAAATAAGAGAAACAATCCGGAACGCTTAGAGCTTAAAAAATACTGTCCCGTTTGTAAAAAACAGACTGCCCACCGCGAGACCAAATAAGTGGTGGCGTGTCGAAGGATGTGAGCAAGTGGCAAAAAAGGCAGGCGCGGCAAAGCCTAAAAAGGGTGCCAAAGCACGCGCAAAAAAGGCAGCTACAGGAGAAGAGGCTAAACAGGAACAGGAAGAGCGCCTGGCTGAGGCCGCACCTGTTTCAGAAGGAAAATTACGCTCTTTTCTGCGTCTCATAAAAAAGGATGACAAGCCAAAGGATCAGGTACAGGAAGCAGCAAAAAAGCAAAAAGCGAGTAAACCGGCAGGTTGTTAAAAAAGAGAAGCGAGTTGCTCGTAAGGAAGGCAGAGATAAACCCAAGAGGAATTTTTTCCAAAATACGGCTAAATATTTTCAGAGTGTATGGGGAGAGCTAAAAAAGGTATACTGGCCTAGCCGGAGAGAGCTTGTTGCTTATACCATGGTGGTGATCACAGCTGTAGTATTCGTTGCTGCCCTTATCTGGGTAGCTGATATTATTTTAAGCAAGCTGCTTAGCCTCTTGTTGACTCTGAGATTGTGAGCAGGTAGATCTGCATAGAAACATACCGGGGAGGTGGGGGCCGAAAAGGTCCCTTGTCTTAATGGAAAAGAAATGGTACGTAATTCATACTTATTCAGGCTATGAGAATAAGGTAAAAGCAAATTTAGAGAAGCGAGTTGCCTCTATGAACATGGAGGACAAAATATTTGAGGTTCTCGTCCCCATGGAGGATGAAATCGAGATCAAAGACGGGAAAAGGCGGATTACCCAAAGAAAGATTTTTCCTGGCTATGTGCTGGTAGAGATGATCCTAACTGATGATTCCTGGTATGTTGTCCGCAATACACCCGGTGTTACCAGTTTTGTAGGGTCGGGGAGTAAGCCGATCCCGTTGATGTCCGATGAAATTAATAATATTATGTGTAAGATGGGACTGGCTGAGGCGCCTATTAAAATCGACCTGGATATCGGTGAAAGTGTGAGGGTGATTGCAGGCCCCTTTCAGAACTTTATCGGTTCAGTGGAGGAGATTTATCCGGAAAAAAGCAAGCTAAAGGTGCTTGTATCTATGTTTGGGCGAGAAACGCCTGTAGAATTGGAGTTTACGCAAGTAGAGAAATTATAGATAGATAATTAAGCAGAAAGGATGTGTAAGTAATGGCTAAAAAAAAAGGTAGTAGCTGTTGTTAAGCTTCAGATTCCGGCAGGCAAGGCTACCCCGGCACCACCGGTAGGTTCCGCGCTTGGTCCCCACGGTGTCAATATCATGGGCTTTTGTAAAGAATTCAATGAGCGGACAGCTAAAGATGGGGGATTGCTTATACCGGTTGAAATTACCATTTACCAGGACCGAACTTTAAGCTTTATTACTAAAACCCCTCCGGCGTCTGTTCTCTTGAAAAATGCCCTGGGTATAGATGCTGCTTCCGGTGAACCTAACCGCCATAAGGTAGGCAAGGTTTCCAGAGCAAAGGTGCGCGAAATTGCTGAATTGAAAATGAAAGACCTCAATGCTGCGGATATCGAAGGAGCCATGCGCATGGTTGAGGGAACTGCACGCAGCATGGGAATCGAGATTAGTGGTTAGTTAGTGTGGGATGTGGGAAGTGTGAGGTTAGAGGTGGGAATGGATGTCCGACTTCCGGTTTCTGACTTCCGCTTTTTTGGTTGGTCGTTGGTAGTTAGAAAAAGGAAAAAGATTGGCCTGTTGTCTGAGGACAGGTCATAGGAATGGATTACGTATTAGCGGTGACAGTCACCGTGCGGAATAGATAGGTGAAAAGGAACGAAGTTGACGGTGACAGTCACCTGATGGCAGTCACCTGATGTCTGTCACCTGATGTCTGGGTGGATCAGGAGAACCGTCCCCCTGATCCAAAATGAAGTGGGAGGATTAGGAGTCCGCTAGAACCACAAAGGAGGATTTAATAATGGCTAAAAGAGGTAAAAAGTATCAGACTGCTTTGGAAAAGATTGACCGGCATCATTTTTATGAACCTGAGGAGGCGTTGACTCTGGTCAAAGATAACGCCACCGCAAAATTCGATGAGACTGTGGAATTATCTGTGCGTCTGGGGATCGATCCCCGTCATGCTGACCAGCAGGTGAGGGGAGCAGTGGTACTTCCTCACGGAACCGGCAAATCCAGGAAGGTGCTTGTTTTTGCCAAGGGAGATAAGGCTCAGGAAGCTACTGATGCTGGAGCTGATTATGTCGGTGCAGAGGAACTCGTCGAGAAAGTCCAGAAAGGATGGCTGGATTTTGAAGTTGCAGTGGCCACTCCGGATATGATGAGTTTGGTGGGGAGACTGGGAAAATTACTGGGACCCCGCGGTTTGATGCCCAACCCCAAAACGGGTACTGTGACATTTGATATCGAACGGGCTGTCAAGGAAATTAAGGCCGGCAAGATCGAGTATCGCGCCGATAAAACAGGTATTGTACATGCCCCTATCGGCAAGGCATCTTTCCCGCTGGAAAAACTCAAAGAGAATTATGCGACACTGATTGATATCCTGATTAAGGCCAGACCCGCGGCAGTAAAGGGACAGTATCTAAGAAGCATTGTCGTCTCTTCGACTATGGGTCCCGGTGTTAAGATTACACCTCTTAAACCTTTAGGGTAATCGGATATAGAGTTGTCTTGACTTAAAAAGAATCATTTGTTATGCTCTACAAGTAGCCGTAGACAGTAGGTGCCGTAAGGCTTAAATTTTAGCCTACCGAGGTTGTTAGGGAGTTCAAGGATGTTGATCCTGGCCCTCTGCAGTCTGCGGAGGGCCTTATTTTTTTGTAAAGGAGGCGTGAAATGGCCAGTCTTGACGAAAAAAAGAAAGTTGTAGCTGAATTGGAAGAGAAGCTCAAGACATCTAAGGCAGCGGTTTTTGCAGACTATCGGGGCATTAAAGTAGCAGAGGCTACAGACCTGCGGAGTGTCTGCCGTGATGCAGGTGTGGAATTCAAGGTTGTAAAAAACACCTTGACACAGATTGCTGCGGAAAACAGCGGTTTTCCAGAACTTAACCAGTTCCTGGAGGGTCCTACTGCCATCGCTTTTGATTATGAGGATCCCGTCGCACCGGCAAAGACATTGATGGACTTTATAAAAAAGAATCGCAAGCTAGAGATCAAAGGTGGTCTGATTGAAGGCGAGATAGTGGGTTTGTCATCTATTAAAGAACTCGCTGATCTGCCGAGCAGAGATGTTTTGGTCTCTATGGTATTGCGCGGCCTGAACGGGCCCCTTACTGGCCTATCCTGTGTTCTTCAGGGACCGATTAGGAAGCTGGTTTATGCTCTCAAAGCTGTGCAGGATCAAAAAGCAGCCGGTTAATAGGTGGAATAAGAATACTATAAAATGAAAATTAGGGAGGTTTATTGAATGAGTAAAGTTGCAGAGATCATTGAAGCTGTCAAGGGAATGACCGTGCTGGAGCTGGCAGAATTGGTCAAGGCCCTGGAAGATGAGTTTGGTGTTAGTGCTGCAGCACCGGTGGCTGTTGCTGCCGGGCCTGCTGCTGCAGAGGCTCCAGTTGAAGAGGAGAAGACAGAGTTTAACGTTGTGCTCAAGGCTATCGGTGACCAGAAGATCAAGGTTATTAAAGCAGTGCGTGAGATCACCGGGCTTGGGCTCAAGGAAGCCAAGGAAGTTGTGGATACCGCACCAAAACCGGTGAAGGAAAATGTCAGCAAAGAAGAGGCCGAATCAATAAAGGCAAAACTTACCGAAGTAGGGGCGACAGTAGAAATCGAATAGAGTCATTGCTTCAGATTGCAATAAACTGTAATAGATAGGGCCTCTCACCACACTTTTCCTCCATAGATAGGATGCGAATGCGGTGTGAGGTTCTATTTTTGTTGCACCATGACATAATATGTGGTAAACTCCATATAATAAATTAAAATTATAAATGCAAGAAAAACAAAGGGAGCTTTTTCAAGGTATCCTGAAAGAGTTACTTTTGTTTTTTTCTTGACATTAATATAGATATATGATATTCTTTCAAAATGTCTATTGATTTAAAAATGTATGATTATGGAAAGAAGAGCGGTTGAAGCTTTACCATCACCGCTGCCGGTTGTATGGAAAATATTACATGAAACCGAGTAAGGTGAGGGATGGTGTGTACATGATTAATCCGAAACCGGTTCAAGTAGGAGAGAAAGTGCGTTTAAGTTTTGGGCGAATCTCAGAAGTTCTGGAGATGCCCAATATGATCGAGATCCAGAAACAATCTCATGAGTGGTTTCTGAAAGAAGGTCTAAAGGCGACTTTTCATGATGTTTCCCCGATACAGGATTTTACAGGCAATCTGAGTCTGGAATTCCTTGATTATTCCCTGGGGGAACCCAAATATTCGGTCGCTGAGTGCAAGGAAAGGGATGTTACCTTTGCGGCACCCTTGAGGGCGAAGGTGCGTTTAACAAACCGGGAGACCGGTGAAATCAAGGAACAGGAAGTCTTTATGGGAGACTTTCCCTTGATGACCGACAAGGGAACCTTTATTATCAACGGCGCGGAAAGAGTGGTTGTCAGCCAGCTGGTGCGTTCGCCTGGAGTATATTATAATGCGGCAAGTGATGCCTCCGGGAAACGAATTTACAGCGCCACTGTGATTCCCAATAGGGGCGCCTGGATAGAATTTGAGTCAGATTCCCATGACTGCATTCACGTGCGCATCGACCGCACACGTAAACTGCCTGTAACTGTTCTCATTCGTGCTTTGGGATATTCGACAAATGAAGAGATCTTGGAAAACTATGATGATGACGAGTTTCTGAAAATTACCCTGGAGAAGGATAATACCCAATCCCAGGAAGATGCACTGGTGGAGATTTATAAACGCCTGCGTCCCGGGGAACCCCCCACAGTTGAGAGCGCGCGGGCACTCTTGGAAAACCTCTTTTTTGATACTCGCCGCTATGACCTCGGTCAGGTAGGACGCTACAAATTAAACAAAAAGCTTGAGTTGGATGATACTCATGACAGCAGGTGCTTGACCCCGGAGGATCTATTTGCTGTTGTCGGTTATTTTCTAAAGCTGATGAACGGCACAGGGAATGTTGATGACATCGACCATCTGGGGAATAGAAGACTGCGTTCAGTGGGAGAACTGCTGCAGAACCAATTCCGGATCGGTCTGGCGCGCATGGAAAGGGTTGTTCGCGAGCGCATGACCATCCAGGATGTGGATACCATAACCCCCCAGGCCTTGATCAATATTCGCCCTGTTGTGGCATCGATCAAGGAGTTCTTTGGCAGCAGCCAGCTCTCTCAGTTCATGGATCAGACAAACCCACTGGCAGAACTGACCCACAAGAGGCGCTTAAGTGCTCTGGGGCCGGGTGGTTTAAGCAGGGAGCGTGCCGGCTTTGAGGTGCGGGATGTTCACCACTCACACTATGGGAGGATGTGTCCCATCGAGACTCCGGAGGGGCCGAACATCGGTCTTATCGGATCACTCAGCACCTATGCCAGGGTGAACAAATACGGTTTTATCGAAACACCCTACCGAAAGGTAGACAAGGAAAAGGGCGTTGTTACCGATGAAATTGTATACTTGACCGCTGATGAAGAAGACAAATATGTTGTTGCTCAGGCTAACGCTCCTCTTGATGAGGAAGGCCGCTTTATCACACCCCGTGTTGATGTCCGGGATGGAAAAGATATTTTGGCTGTGCCTCCCTCTCAAGTTGATTTTATGGATGTTTCACCTAAACAGGTAGTGAGTGTTGCTGCAGCTCTCATTCCCTTTTTGGAGAATGACGACGCCAACCGTGCTCTGATGGGTGCCAACATGCAGCGCCAGGCTGTGCCCCTTTTGCGCACCGAAGCACCACTGGTGGGTACCGGAATCGAATATCGTGTTGCTCATGACTCAGGTGTTGTGGTGACCTGTGATGAGCCCGGGGTAGTGGAAAGGGTTACAGCGGATGAAATTAAGATCAAGGGTGACACTGGCAGAATAACCACTTACCGTTTGACGAAATTTGCTCGTTCCAACCAGGGCACCTGTATCAACCAGAAACCCATTGTAAAAAAAGGCCAGCGTGTGGAGGAAGACCAGGTAATCGCTGACGGTGCTTGTACTAGCGGAGGTGAACTCGCTCTGGGCAGAAATGTCCTGGTGGCATATATGCCTGGGAGGGTTATAACTATGAGGATGCGATCCTGATCAGTGAGAAGCTGGTGAAGGAAGACTATTTTACATCTATTCATATTGAAGAATATGAGTGTGATGCTCGGGATACCAAGCTGGGCCCTGAGGAAATTACAAGGGATATACCCAATGTTGGTGAAGAAGCATTAAAGGATCTGGATGAGCGGGGGATCATTCGGGTAGGTGCTGAGGTGCGGCCCGGGGATATCCTGGTAGGGAAGGTAACCCCTAAAGGGGAAACCGAGCTTACAGCGGAAGAACGCCTGCTCAGGGCGATCTTTGGAGAAAAGGCCCGGGAGGTGAGAGACACTTCTCTGCGGATTCCACATGGGGAATCCGGGCGGGTTGTTGATGTTAAGGAATTTTCCCGGGAGAATGGGGATGAACTCCCACCGGGTGTCAATAAATTGGTGCGGGTGTATGTAGCCCAAAAAAGAAAGGTGTCTGTAGGGGATAAGATGGCCGGAAGGCATGGGAACAAAGGTGTTATCTCCCGGGTGATGCCGGAGGAGGATATGCCTTTCCTGCCTGACGGTACACCTGTGGAGATTGTTTTAAATCCTTTAGGAGTGCCTTCTCGAATGAACATCGGACAAATTCTGGAGTGCCATTTGGGGCGTGCTGCTTATCAGATGGGAGTTTTGACCGCCTCTCCTGTATATGATGGCGCAGTGGAAGAGGACATTATGGATGCCCTGGAAGAAGCCGGATTCCCCAGAGATGGGAAGACAGTGCTCTACGACGGCCGTACAGGAGAGCCTTATAACAATGAGATCACAGTCGGTTACATCTATATGTTGAAATTGGCTCACTTGGTCGATGATAAAATCCATGCCCGTTCTACAGGGCCCTACTCCTTAGTTACACAGCAGCCTCTGGGCGGAAAGGCACAATTCGGAGGACAGCGTTTCGGTGAAATGGAGGTTTGGGCACTGGAGGCGTACGGAGCGGCTTATACACTGCAGGAGATTCTTACGGTTAAATCCGATGATATAGTTGGCCGCGTGAAAACCTATGAAGCCATTGTCAAGGGGGAGAATGTTCCCGAGCCGGGAGTTCCTGAATCCTTCAAGGTGTTGATCAAGGAATTGCAGAGTCTCTCTTTAGATGTCCGTGTGCTTACAGAAGCCAATGAGGAATTGGAGATCAAAGAGAGTGAAGATGAGGATGATGTGGAGGCAACCGCGAAGGAGCTTGAAATTGATGGGCAAAGTGCAACTGCTTCCAGAGTGATCAAAAGGTCGGCACCCGCCCTTGATGAAGAAGAGGAAGAGGAAGAAGAGGAGGAAGAAGAAGAAGATACTATGGTTGAAGCCATGGAGGAAATAGATGAGCCTGATGATACAGGCGATTCGATAGTCAGCTTCCCTTCCAAGGAGGATGACCAGGAAGATAAAGATGAAGAGATCATTCCCCAGAGGTCCAGGAAATCGCGGCTGGAGGCGAAGGGAAAGATGGAAGCCGCCTCTGTTGTTGATTCGCTGGGCGAGGAAGACGAATAGATTTTCTTGAGGTTCGATGTCTTAGAAAGGAGCGATTGTCTTTGTCTTTGCATGAAGTCACCAACACAAACAATAATAATTTTGAAAGCATCCGCATCGGTCTTGCTTCCCCGGAGAAAATTAGATCATGGTCCAGCGGAGAAGTAAAAAAGCCGGAGACCATCAACTACAGGACACTCAAACCGGAGCGGGACGGGCTGTTTTGTGAAAGAATATTTGGCCCCACCAAAGACTGGGAGTGTCACTGCGGGAAATATAAGCGTGTTCGCTATAAAGGTGTGATCTGTGATCGCTGTGGAGTAGAGGTTACCAGGTCCAAGGTGAGACGGGAGCGATTGGGGCACATCGAGCTGGCGGCACCCGTATCACATATCTGGTATTTCAAGGGAATACCCAGCCGCATGGGTTTAATCCTTGATATGTCCCCCCGCACACTGGAAAAGGTGCTCTATTTCGTATCCTATATAGTTCTTGATGTAGGGGATGTTCCTGACTTGAGCAATAAGCAGCTGCTCACCGAATCCGAATACCGCGAATTAAAGGAGCAGTATGGGACACGCTTCCGTGCAGGGATGGGAGCAGATGCGATCAGGGAACTGCTTGAACAAATAGATATGGATAAATTGAGTGAGGAACTGCGTGTTGAACTGCGGGAGAGCAGGGGGCAGCGCAAGGTGCGGGCGATCCGACGCCTGGAGGTTGTAGAGGCCTTCCGGAAATCCGGGGATCGGCCTGAGTGGATGATCCTGGATGTGATTCCGGTGATACCCCCGGAGCTCCGGCCGATGGTGCAGTTGGACGGTGGCAGGTTTGCCACCTCTGATTTAAATGACCTGTATCGCCGTGTGATCAACCGCAACAACAGGTTGAAGCGTCTGCTTGATCTGGGTGCCCCGGATATCATTGTGCGCAATGAAAAGCGCATGCTTCAGGAGGCTGTGGATGCCCTTATTGACAACGGGAGACGCGGTCGACCAGTGACCGGTCCCGGCAACAGGCCATTGAAATCATTGAGCGATATGCTCAAAGGAAAACAGGGCCGCTTTCGCCAGAACCTGCTGGGCAAGAGGGTGGATTACTCCGGACGGTCGGTTATTGTTGTCGGCCCGGATCTGAAACTACACCAGTGTGGTCTCCCTAAAGAGATGGCTCTTGAGCTGTTCAAGCCCTTTGTGATGAAGTGCCTTGTAGAAAGAGGCTTTTCCCACAATATCAAGAGCGCCAAGCGCATGGTGGAGCGGGCACGTCCCGAGGTCTGGGATGTCTTGGAGGATGTCATTAAACAGCATCCGGTGCTGTTAAACCGTGCACCGACACTGCACAGACTTGGTATCCAGGCATTTGAGCCGATTCTTGTTGAAGGTAGAGCGATCCAGATTCACCCCCTGGTCTGTACAGGTTATAATGCCGACTTTGACGGCGACCAGATGGCAGTGCATGTGCCGCTTTCTACAGAGGCACAGTCTGAGGCGCGCATACTGATGCTTTCAGCGCATAACCTGCTCAACCCCAAGGATGGGCGCCCGGTTGCTTCACCTACCCAGGATATGGTTCTGGGATGCTATTACCTGACCCTGGAAGTGGAGGGTGCCAGGGGTGAGGGTAAGTGTTTCCGTGATATTGATGAGGCACTGTTTGCCTATGAAAGCAATGTGATAGACCTTCATGCAGTGATCAAAGCACGGTATAATGGGAAGTTAATGGAAACCACTGTGGGCAGGCTGATCTTTAACCAGGTGATTCCACCTGAATTAGGCTATTATAATGAAGTAGTGGACAAAAAGATGGTTGCTGAAATTATCAGCGAGTGTTATCGCCTCAAAGGATTCCATGATACTGCCAGGATGCTGGACGGTATTAAGGAGCTTGGGTTCAGGTATGCTACTAAAGCCGGGGTAACAGTCGGGGTGACCGATGTCACCATTCCTCCGGAAAAAGCGGATCTGATCGCCCAGGCTGAATCAGATGTAGAAAAAGTCGAAACAGCAGTATATTCGCGGCCTTATAACAGAAGATGAGCGCTATGAGAGGGTTACCGGTATATGGAAAAAGACTACCGACCAGGTAACGGACTCCCTGCTTCTTCACCTGGATCATATGAATCCCATCTACATGATGGCGATTTCCGGTGCACGGGGCAGCATCCAGCAGATCAGGCAGTTGGCCGGGATGCGCGGGCTGATGGCCGACCCCTCAGGAGAGATCATCGACCTTCCCATCAGGTCAAACTTCCGGGAGGGCCTCACTGTTTTGGAGTATTTTATCTCCACCCATGGAGCGAGGAAGGGGTTAGCTGACACAGCTCTCAGAACCGCTGACTCAGGTTATCTCACCAGAAGACTGGTGGATGTCGCCCAGGATGTCATTGTTCGGGAGGAAGATTGTGGCACAACAGAGGGTTTTGTGGTAGAAGCCATCAAGGATGGGGAGGATGAGATCGAATCCTTGAAAGAAAGGATTGTCGGCAGAACCGCCCTTGAAGATATCATCCATCCGGAAACAGGAGAGGTGCTTGTTAAGGAAAACAGTGAAATCACTGAAGATGACGCCGAGAGGGTTAAGGCCGCAGGGATAGAAAAAATGAAGATCCGCATCCGCTCAGTGCTCACCTGCAAGACACGCTACGGCGTTTGCCGCAAGTGTTACGGTAGAAATATGGCTACAGGAAAGCCGGTAGAGATCGGTGAGGCAGTGGGTATCATGGCAGCCCAGTCCATTGGCGAGCCCGGGACCCAGCTCACCATGCGTACCTTCCATACCGGAGGGGTGGCCGGGGAAGATATCACCCAGGGTCTGCCGCGTGTTGAGGAGCTCTTTGAGGCACGTAAACCCAAGGGCCAGGCCACCATTGCTGAGTGCAATGGTGTAGTCAAACTCCAGGAAGTAAAAGGCAAGCGGGAGATCGAACTTCTGGGGGAGGAAGGGGAAAAACACACATACCAGATCCCCTTTGGCTCAAGGCTACAGGTACAAGATGGGGATTATGTGGAGGCTGGTCAGGAACTCACAGAAGGGTCGATCAACCCTCATGAACTTTTACAAGTAAAGGGTGCGGAGGCTGTTCAGGACTACCTGCTGCGTGAGGTACAGCGAGTTTATCGCATGCAGGGTGTTGATATCAATGATAAGCATATTGAAGTGGTGATCCGACAGATCCTGCGCAAAGTGAAGGTTGAGGATTCAGGGGATACAGAACTGCTTCCGGGGGGATTGATCGATTTCTTCGAATTAGAGGACGAAAATGCCAGAGTTATAGAGCAAGGGCTGGAACCGGCTACAGCAAAACCCGTAATCTTAGGGATCACCAAAGCCTCACTGGCTACAGATTCCTTCCTTTCGGCCGCCTCGTTCCAGGAGACCACAAGGGTGCTTACAGAGGCAGCTATCAAAGGGAAGTCAGATCCTTTGTTGGGTTTAAAGGAAAATGTGATTATCGGGAAGCTCATTCCGGCTGGGACGGGGATGTCCCGTTACCGCAATGTCAAAGTTCACAGTAAACAGGAACAAGCGATAGAGGAGGAACCAGTGGATGGTGAGGCCCAGGAGGATATAGAGAAGGGTGAGGAACAATCTGTTGCTAAAGTAGATACAGCAGACGCGCAGGTGCATCACCTCAATTAACAGGAGGCAGTTCTTTTTCTGTTGCAAATCAACTTAACAGTTGACAGGGTTCTGCTCCAGGTGTTAAAATCAACACTGTGGTTTTTTCACCAACTGCCTCAACTGCTCCATTTTCACTGTTATCTTAAGGAGGGCGAGGGAGAGGAATGCGAAGGCTGAGCAAAACATGCGGTAAAACTGTAGGCGCCAAACAGACTCATAAACTTATAGAGAATGGGCAGGCGCAGGTAGTTTACATAGCAAAAGATGCCGAAGAGCGTGTTACATCACCTTTGCTGCGTATTTGCGAGGAAAAGGGTCTCGAAGTAGTTTATGTGGATTCGATGAAGGAATTGGGGAAAGCTTGCGGCATCAAGGTTGGAGCAGCAACAGCTGCGATTCTGAAATAAACAATTTGCCACGAAAGATGCCCCGGCCCCCATAGTTGATGGTAACCAGGGAAAAGGAGGTGCTAAATTGCCAACACTGAACCAGATGATTCGCAAGAGGCGTAAGGTATCAACGAAAAAATCAGATGCCCCGGCTTTGAAGAATTCTCCTCAAAAGCGAGGCGTTTGTACAAGGGTTTATACGACAACTCCTAAAAAGCCTAACTCTGCACTGCGGAAAGTAGCCAGGGTACGCCTGACCAACGGGATGGAGGTTACAGCCTACATACCTGGGATCGGGCATAACCTACAGGAACACTCGGTCGTCCTTGTGCGGGGTGGCCGTGTAAAAGACCTTCCGGGTGTGCGTTATCACATTGTCAGGGGATCTTTGGATGCTGCAGGTGTCCAGGGGAGAAGCCGTGGGCGTTCTAAATATGGTGTAAAGAGACCAAAAACTGCTAAAGCCTAAGAGCTTGGAAGGGAGGTTGACACACAAGTGCCACGCCGTGCTAATATTGGCAAACTAGGGTTGCTGCCGGACCCTGTTTACGGCAGTCAGGTTTTTACCAGACTGGTAAACCAGATCATGTGGGACGGCAAGAAAAGCCGTGCCGAAGAGATCTGTTATGGGGCCTTCGATATAATCGAGGAAAAGACAAAAAAAGACCCCATGGAAGTATTCGAACAAGCCTTAAAAAACATTATGCCGGTACTGGAAGTCAAAGCAAGACGAGTGGGGGGTGCCAACTACCAGGTACCTATTGAGGTGCGTCCTGACCGCCGCTTGACACTCGGTATCAGATGGATGGTGAATTATGCCAGGGCAAGATCCGGTAAGAGTATGCAGGAGAAGCTTGCCGCGGAGATTATGGATGCCGCCAATAACACTGGGGCAACAGTGAAAAGGAAAGAAGACACTCATAAGATGGCAGAAGCCAATAAGGCTTTCGCACACTACCGCTGGTAGTCATAAAAAATATTTTACCGGAAAGGAGGGATGTGTGCATGGGACGTGAGGTTCCTTTTGAAAAAATTCGCAATATCGGTATTATGGCGCATATAGACGCAGGAAAGACTACGACAACAGAACGCATTCTCTTTTATTCAGGAAGGGTTTTTAGAATAGGGGAAGTGGATGATGGCGCAGCAACAATGGACTGGATGGTCCAGGAGCAGGAGCGAGGCATAACTATTATGTCTGCGGCGACTACATGCCAGTGGCGTGATTTTATTATTAACATCATTGACACGCCCGGTCACGTGGACTTTACGGCAGAAGTTGAACGCTCTCTGCGGGTACTCGATGGTGCTGTTGCTGTTTTTGATGCTGTTGCCGGGGTTGAGCCCCAATCGGAAACTGTTTGGAGGCAGGCTGATACTTACCATATTCCACGTATGGCCTACCTGAACAAGATGGACCGCGTGGGGGCTGACTTTCACCGCGCAGTAGCAATGATCCGCAAGCGTCTGCAGGCAAATGCAGTACCTGTACAGCTTCCTATCGGAAGTGAGGATTCTTTTAGGGGTATCATAGACCTGGTCAAAGATACAGCGATTATCTACCAGGATGAGCTGGGTATGGATTTTATAGAAGTACCTGTGCCTGAGGAATTTGTCAGTGAAAAGCGTTTATACCGGGAACATCTCCTGGAGTCCCTGGCAGAATTCGATGACCAGCTGCTGACTGACTACCTGGAAGGGGAAAAAATTACCGACTGTCAGATCATGGCTGCTATTCGAAAAGGTACTTTAGCATGTAGATTTATACCTGTCCTGTGTGGAACTTCCTTTCACAATAAGGGGGTTCAGCCGCTGCTGGATGCAATTACGAATTATATGCCATCACCGCTGGAAGTACCGCCTGTGGAAGGAAAAGATCCAGAGACTGATGATCTGATTTACCGCAAGGTGGATGATCATGAACCCCTTGCTGCACTGGCTTTTAAGGTGCAGACCGACAGCTATGTAGGAAAATTGGTATTTTTGCGCATTTATTCGGGGTCACTGAAAACAGGTGACATCGTTTACAACGCCACCAAGGGGAAAAAGGAGCGGATCGGGCGGCTGCTGAAGATGCATGCCAACCACCGCCAGGATATCCAGGAGGCTTTTGCTGGGGAGATTGTGGCTGCTGTAGGCCTTAAGGAAACAGCTACCGGGGATAGTCTGTGTGCAGAGGGCCATCCCATTATATTAGAATCGATTTCTTTCCCAGAACCTGTGATCACAGTTGCCATAGAACCAAAAACCAAGGCTGACCAAGACCGGATCGGAACGGCTCTGCACCGCCTTGCTGAGGAGGATCCCACTTTCCGTACCTTTACAAATCATGAAACCGGGCAGACGCTGATCGCTGGAATGGGTGAACTACACCTGGAAATCATCATTGATCGTCTGCTCAGGGAATTTCATGTGGAGGCCAATGTGGGCAAACCCCAGGTGGCGTATAAAGAAACCATCAGCCGCAATGCCCGGGGAGAAGGCAAATACATCAAGCAGACCGGGGGACACGGCCAGTATGGGCATGTGCTCTTAGAGGTAGAACCGCTGCCCACAGGCAAGGGCTTCGAATTCGAGGATCGCACTACAGGTGGGATTATTCCCAAGGAGTTTATGCCAGCGATCAGCAACGGTATTCAAGAGGCTATGGATAGCGGTATTCTAGCAGGATACCCAATGGTTGATATGCGCGCTATCCTTGTGGGAGGGTCCTATCATGAGGTGGATTCTTCGGAATTGGCCTATAAGATAGCTGGAGCGTTGGCTTTACGTGATGCTGTTGAAAAAGGTAAGGTTGTGCTTCTGGAGCCGATCATGAAAATTGAGATCACTGTTCCTGAGGAGTACATGGGTGATGTGATCGGGGATTTCGGATCCAGGCGCGGCCGGATTGAGACCACTGAACTGCAGGGCAACTACCAGGTGGTCAAAGGGAAGGGGCCCCTTGCTGAGATGTTTGGTTATGCAACGGATCTTCGTTCTCTTACGCAGGGCCGAGGCAACTACGTGATGCAGTACAATCACTATGAGCGGGCTTCTGCTGAAGTGGTAGAGCAGCTTCTTAAAGCAAAAGGGTATGGCTTTGCCATTTAACTAAGCTGTATCCGGTACTCTTGGTTATCTTCGGGATGTAGCCTGGCGCTTCACTTAAAACGGGTGCCGGGATAAACTCAGCCAATTAATTTTTGAAAGGAAGGATATGAAAAAATGGCTAAGAAGAAATTTGAGCGCACAAAGCCGCATGTGAACATCGGGACGATCGGTCATGTGGACCATGGCAAGACAACATTAACCTCAGCGATCACCAAGGTTTTGAGCCAGAAGGGGTTTGCCAGCGCTACCGATTACGGTGAGATCGATAAGGCCCCGGAAGAAAGAGAGCGCGGGATTACCATCGCTATCTCTCATGTGGAGTATGAGACCGACAACAGGCACTATGCCCACGTGGACTGCCCGGGACATGCCGACTATATCAAGAACATGATCACCGGAGCCGCCCAGATGGATGGAGCGATTCTGGTAGTTTCCGCCGCTGATGGCCCCATGCCCCAGACTCGGGAGCATATCGTGCTTGCTCGTCAGGTGGGTGTACCCAAAATTGTGGTATTCCTCAACAAATCCGATATGGTGGATGACCCGGAATTGATGGAACTGGTAGAGCTTGAGGTGCGGGAACTGTTAAGTGAGTATGAGTTCCCCGGAGATGACATTCCGATTATTGCCGGCAGTGCTCTCAAGGCGATGGAGTGTGGCTGCGGAAGCCCTGACTGCGAGCATTGTGGGCCTATTCATAAGCTGATGGATGCTGTTGACGAATACTTCCCCACACCGGAGCGCGATGTTGATAAGCCGTTCCTGATGCCTGTTGAGGACGTTTTCACCATTACCGGTCGCGGAACAGTTGTTACCGGTAGGGTAGAGCGTGGTATTGTCAAGGTTGGGGATAATGTGGAAATTGTTGGGCTCCAGGATGAGCCGCGCAAGACCGTTGTCACAGGTGTGGAAATGTTCCGTAAACTCCTGGACCAGGGCCAGGCTGGGGACAATATCGGTGTGCTGTTAAGAGGAATTGACAGAGAGGATGTAGAGCGCGGCCAGGTTATTGCCAAGCCGGCCTCTGTGAAGCCGCATACCAAGTTCAAGGGAGAAGTCTACGTGCTGACCAAGGAAGAGGGAGGACGCCACACACCCTTTTTCCAGGGCTACAGGCCGCAGTTTTATTTCCGTACAACCGATGTTACCGGTACGATTCAGATGCCGGAGGGTGTGGAAATGGTTATGCCTGGTGACAATGTGAATATGGATGTAGAGCTTATCACTCCGATTGCCATGGAAGAGGGACTGCGTTTTGCTGTTCGTGAAGGTGGGCGCACTGTAGGAGCCGGTGTCGTTACCAAGATCAGCGAATAGTGTATCCCTTGGACCGTGAGAACCAGGAGTGGCGAGGTCTGCTTAAGGAGGGATGAGAGTGGCGCGCCAGAAAATACGTATCAGGTTAAAAGCATTTGATCACAAGATTCTCGACCAATCGGCACTAAAGATTGTAGAGACAGCTAGCCGTACAGGGGCATTGATTTCGGGGCCCGTTCCGCTTCCAACCGAAAAGAGTATTATTACAGTTTTGCGGTCGCCCCATGTAGATAAGGATTCCCGGGAGCAGTTTGAGATGCGGACACATAAACGGCTTATCGATATCTTGGAACCAACGCCAAAAACAATCGATGCCCTCATGCGTCTCGACCTTCCGGCAGGAGTAGATATTGAAATCAAGCTGTAAGAGATGCCGGAGGGTCAGGGATTAGGAGGTGAAGAAGTTGCGGAAAAGCATTCTCGGCCGTAAAGTGGGCATGTCCCAGGTTTTTGATGAAGAAGGAAAGGCAGTACCAGTAACAGTAATTGAAGCAGGACCCTGCTATGTTGTCCAAAAGAAGACCCCGGAGCGGGATGGCTACGCTGCACTGCAGATCGGATTCGATGAGGTGCGCGGGGGGAAGCTGAACAGCCCCTTGCGCGGCCATTTTAACAAGGATAAAGTTAAGCCACTCCGTTTTCTCAAAGAGATCCGTCTGGATGAGGCAGAGTTAGATAGCTACAATGTAGGGCAGGAAATAAAAGCAGATATTTTCGGCCCCGGTGAGAGTGTGGATGTCCAGGGTATTTCTAAAGGAAAGGGTTTTGCCGGTGCCATTAAAAGGCACGGTTTCCACAGGGGTCCTTCAAAACACGGGTCAAAATACCATCGTGGCCCCGGATCACTGGGAGCAGCGGGTGTCGGCCGCGTGTTTAAAGGAAGGAAGCTGCCTGGCAGGATGGGTGGAGATAAGGTAACAGTTCAAAACCTCCAGGTAGTAAAGGTAGATAGTGACCGCAATCTACTGTTGGTGCGGGGTGCGGTTCCAGGCCCCAGAAAGGGCCTGTTGGTGATCAAAGATTCGCTGCGCTAGCCGGAAAGGAGGAAATATAATGCCGAAAACCGTTTTGTACAATACAGAAGGAGAAAGGGTCGGAGATCTAGATCTCCGGGATGATGTGTTTGGTGTCCCGATCAATGATGATGTCCTCCACCAGGCTGTAATGCGGCACCTGGCCAACCGGCGAGCCGGTACCGCTGCTGTAAAGACGCGCGGCCAGGTTCGTGGCGGCGGCCGCAAGCCGTGGCGCCAGAAGGGTACCGGGCGAGCGCGGGTAGGAAGCATTCGCTCCCCACTTTGGCGCGGAGGTGGGATTATCTTCGGGCCACAGCCACGCAGTTTCAAGCAGGCTATGCCTCGCAAGATGCGCCGCCTGGCACTGAAGTCAGCACTTTCCGCCAGATCAGGAGATGGGGATCTGGTTGTGATCGAGGAATTTTCACTCCCTGCTCCCAAAACCAAAGAAGCTATCAAGCTTTTGGAGTCACTGGATGCTGCAGGAAACATACTGCTGGTTGCACTGGAGGAACAGCCTGACTTGATGCGGGCAGTACGCAACATCCCCGGTGTGCATTTTATGGTAGCTGACAACTTGAGTGTGTATGATGTCCTGGCTGCAGATAAGGTGATTATGACGCGTCAGGCGGTGGCCAGGCTCGAGGAGGTGCTGGGTAATGCGGAGCCCTCATGATGTGATTCTCAAGCCTTTAGTTACAGAAAAGGCGGTAAATCTTGCCCAGGAGCAAAATAAATACACCTTTTATGTAGACAGAAAGGCAAACAAGATCGAGATCAAAAACGCTATAGAGGAGATCTTCAATGTCAAGGTAACAGCGGTTAATACAATGACCGTAAGAGGCAAAAAAAAAGCGTGTAGGCCGCTATGAAGGATTAACACCGACACGCAAAAAAGCTGTTGTTACCTTGAATGAAGGTGACACAATTGATATCTTTGAAGAATTGCTTTAATAGTTTTGATAGATGGCAGCGGAAGGAGGGAAAACATGGGGACCAAGAAATTTAAACCGATAACCCCAGGCAGGCGATTTATGAATGCAGTGACTAATCAGGGGCTTGATGATGTTGAGCCTGAAAAATCGCTGCTCAAACCTGCTCCTAAGAAAGCCGGACGCAATAACAGAGGTCGCATTTCAGTACGCCACCGCGGAGGTGGAGCAAAGCGGTCCTATCGGATGATCGATTTTAAACGGGATAAAGATGGGATCCCGGCTCGGGTAGCCTCTCTGGAGTACGACCCAAACCGGTCCGCCAATATTGCCTTGCTCCATTATGCAGATGGAGAGAAGAGATATATACTGGCACCCCAGGGACTGAAAGTGGGAGACAGTGTGCTTTCAGGTAAAGGTGCTGACATCAAACCGGGAAGTGCTCTTTCCCTGCGCAATATACCGGTAGGAACCATGGTGCACAACATTGAAATGTCCCCTGGTGGTGGAGCCAAGTTGGCCCGCTCTGCAGGCGCATCTGTCCAGTTGATGGCCAGGGAAGGTGATTATGCTACTTTGAGGATGCCTTCCGGGGAAATGAGAATGATCCACGCTGACTGCAAGGCAACAATAGGTCAGGTGGGAAATTTGGACCATGAGAATATTCAGTATGGAAAAGCCGGTAAACGGCGCTTATTAGGATGGAGGCCATCAGTGCGCGGTGTTGTGATGAACCCGGTGGACCACCCGCATGGCGGTGGTGAAGGGAAGTCAACAGCCGGCCGTCACCCGGTGACCCCATGGGGTAAACCGGCCTTAGGGGCCAGAACACGCAAGAAGAAAAAGGCCTCAGATCAATTCATTATCAAACGGCGCACAACTTAAGGAGGGATGCAAACTTGGGTCGTTCTCTGAAAAAAGGGCCTTACATTGAACAAAAGCTAATGCGTAAAATTGAGGACATGAATGAGAAGGGCGAGAAGCGGGTAATCAAGACCTGGTCGCGGCGGTCGACAATATTTCCTGAGATGGTCGGACATACAATTGCAGTACACGATGGACGGAGGCACATTCCCATTTATATAACCGAGGATATGGTGGGGCATAAATTGGGTGAATTTGCACCAACACGCCTCTTCCGCGGCCATGGAGCTCATACTGAACGCTCATCGGCACTCAAATAGAAGGAGTGAATTTCGTGGAAGCAAGGGCTGTTGCACGCTATATCTGGATTCCCCCGCGTAAACTGCGGCAGGTTGCAGATCTGATCAGGGGTAAGAGTGTGGTAGAGGCCATGGCGATTTTAAGGTTTATGCCGGGCAAAGCGGCGGTTCCCATTGCCAAGGCGGTTAATTCCGCTGCTGCCAATGCTGAACACAACCAGGACCTCGACCGCGATGATCTGTATATCAAAACCGTCTTCGTGGATGAGGGGCCTGTTGTTAAGCGCTACCGTCCGCGGGCGCGCGGCCGTGCAGATTTAAAACGCAGGAGAACCAGTCATATTACTGTGATAGTAGACGAACGAAAGGAGGGGTAAAAGATGGGTCAAAAAGTACACCCCAAGGGTCTTCGCTTAGGCATCATCAAGGATTGGGATTCCAGGTGGTATGCCGATAAAAATTACCGTGAACTGCTTCATGAAGACATCCTGCTCAGGGATTACATAAAAAAGCGGCTTTATGATTCGGGTGTTTCTTTGGTAGAGATTGAAAGAGCAGCAAATCGACTGCGCATCTCCATTCATACCGCAAAGCCCGGTATTGTAATCGGGCGCGGGGGCGCTGATGTGGAAGCTTTGCGCAAAGATTTGGAGAAGTTGTCAGGAAAGCAGGTCAGTGTCAACATTGTAGAGGTCAAAAGACCGGAAGTGGATGCCCAATTGGTTTCCGAGAATGTCGCTGGACAGCTGGAACGGCGTGTGGGTTTCCGCAGAGCTATGAAGCAGGCGGTTTCCAGGACCATGCGTATGGGAGCACAGGGAGTCCGAATTGCCTTGAGCGGCCGCTTGGCCGGAGCGGAAATGGCTCGCTCCGAATGGTACAGCGAAGGTAAGGTTCCCCTCCATACACTGCGTGCTGATATTGATTATGGTTTTGCTGAGGCAAACACGCAGTACGGTAAAATCGGTGTTAAAGTCTGGATTTACCGGGGAGAGGTTTTCCCGGAAAAAGAGAAGGTTGCTGCCAAAGGTGCAGCGGAAGGAGGCGAGGGTTAAATGCTAATGCCCAAAAGGGTTAAGTACAGAAAGCCACACCTGAGCCGCCCGACCGGAAAAATTGAACGCGGATATGAAGTTAGTTTCGGGGAATACGGTCTTCAGGCCCTGGAATCAGGGTTTATCAGCGCTCGTCAGATTGAGGCCGCCCGAATTGCCATGACCCGCTATGTAAAACGGGGGGGCAAAGTCTGGATTAAAATCTTCCCCCAGCAGCCTGTCACCGCTAAGCCGGCGGAAACCCGCATGGGCAGTGGTAAAGGCGCTCCTGATTACTGGGTGGCAATTGTCAAGCCTGGACGCATTCTTTTCGAACTAGCCGGAGTACCAGTTAATGAGGCCAAAGAGGCCATGCGTCTAGCAAGTCATAAATTGCCCATAAAGACGCGGTTTATCAAACGGCAGGAAGCAGGTGGTGAGGCCGGTGAAGAAGGCTAAGGAATTGCGCGAGTTAACAGATGAAGAACTGGAAAGAGAATTGATAGACCTAAAAGATGAACTGTTTCGCCTGCGCTTCCAAATGGCTACAGGCCAGTTGGATAATCCCTTACGGATCCGTGAGGTTCGGCGTAACTTTGCTCGGACCAAGACCATCGTCCGCGAAAGGGAACTGACAAAAGAGCGCGGGGACAGCATCGAATTAGGCCAGGATGGATAGGGGGTGTCGACATGGCAGAACGAAAACAGCGTAAAACACGCGTAGGAACAGTTGTCAGTGATAAAATGGATAAAACCGTAGTGGTTGAAGTGGAAAGATGGGAGAGGCATCCTCTATATGGTCGTATCGTAAAAAGAACCAAGAAATACAAGGCTCATGATGAGCATAATGAATGCAAGGTTGGCGACAAGATAAGATTGGCAGAAACCCGTCCTTTGAGCAAGGATAAGAGATGGCGGGTGGCTGAAATGATATCCCGAGCAGTCGAACTCGGGCCGCCTGGAAGGGAGGACAAAGCAAGTGATCCAGCATCAGACAATGCTTAGAGTCGGAGATAACACCGGTGCCAAGAAGTTGTTATGTATCAGGGTTTTAGGTGGTTCCTCTAGGCGGTATGCCTCTGTCGGTGATGTGATTGTTGCTTCTGTGAAGGAAGCGAGCCCAGGCGGGATGGTCAAAAAAGGTGAAATTGTTAAGGCTGTTGTTGTCAGGACCAGCCAGGGCATTCGCCGGCAAGATGGTTCGACGATCAAGTTTAGTGAAAATGCCGCAGTAATTTTGAGTGATGCAAAAAATCCCCGCGGTACGCGGATTTTTGGCCCTGTAGCCAGGGAACTCAGAGAGAAAGATTTTATGAAAATAGTTTCTTTGGCTCCGGAAGTCCTCTAAATCTTGGAGTGGAGGTGAGAAAATGTCACAACAAAAACTGCATGTGCGTAAAGGAGATACAGTGTATATCTTGACGGGAAAAGATGCCGGCAAGAAGGGTAAAGTTCTCCAAGTCCTCCCTTCCAAAAGAAAGGTGCTCGTTGAAGGGGTCAATGTAGTAAAGAAGCACAGCCGCCCGACGCGGTCGATTCCCCAGGGTGGGATTATAGAAAAAGAAGCATTCATCGATAGTTCAAATGTGATGCTGGTCTGCGGCAAGTGCAACAAGCCCACCAGGGTTGCCAAGAAAATCGCTGATGATCGCTACTACCGGGCCTGCAAGAAGTGCGGGGAAATCATTGATAAGTAGTGGCTACGGTAAAGGAGTGAGCAAGAATTGGGTCTCAAAGAACGCTATCGCGGCGAGGTTAGCCCTCAGCTGGTGAAAAGGTTCGATTACAGCAGTATTATGGAGGCCCCCAGGCTGGAAAAAATCGTCGTTAACATGGGGGTCGGTGAGGCCATTCAGAATCCAAAGGCCCTGGAGGCTGCTGTCAACGACCTGGCCCAGATCACCGGCCAAAGGCCTGTGATCACCACCGCCAGTAAATCCATTGCGGCTTTTAAGGTGCGTGAAGGGATGAAGATCGGGTGTAAAGTGACCCTGCGGGGGGACCGGATGTATGATTTTTTTGATAAACTGGTCAATATTGTACTCCCCCGGGTGCGGGACTTTCGGGGCATTTCTCCGAAAGCCTTTGACGGCAGAGGGAACTACACCCTGGGCCTACGGGAACAGGTAATTTTTCCGGAAATTGATTATGACGAGATCGATAAAGTACGCGGGATGGATATAACAATTGTTACCACAGCTAAAACAGACGAAGAGGCCCGGGAGCTGCTGAAGCTGATGGGAATGCCATTCCGGCAATAGAGTTTAGAGATATTTATAAAAGGAGGGAAAAAGGTGGCCAAAAAGTCGCTTGCTATAAGGCAGCAAAGAAAGCCTAAATACAAAGTCAGGGCTTACAATAGATGCCCTCTTTGCGGCAGGCCACGCGCTTACCTGCGTAAATTCGGGATGTGTCGTATCTGCTTTCGGAAACTGGCCTATAAAGGGCAGATCCCTGGTGTTGTCAAATCTAGCTGGTAATACGGCACAGAGGAGGTTGAACATATGGTTACGGATCCCATTGCCGATTTCTTGACCAGGATTCGCAATGCGAACCAGGTTTGCCGGGATTGTGTAGAAATCCCAGCATCCAACATGAAGCAGTCCATGGCGGAAATTTTGAAAGCAGAAGGGTATATTAAACATTATGAATACGTGAAAGACGGGAAACAAGGGATTTTACGAATTTATATGAAATATGGCCCTAACCGGCAGAAGGTGCTTTCCGGATTGAAGCGTATCAGTAAGCCGGGACTGCGGGTTTATGTGAAGAAAGATGAAGTTCCTAGAGTGTTAGGCGGTCTTGGTGTGGCTGTGATGTCCACTTCCAAGGGTCTGATGACCGATAAGAAAGCCAGGCAGGAAGGCCTGGGTGGCGAAGTAGTCTGCTATATTTGGTAGGGAGGTGGTACCATGTCTCGAGTGGGGCGCCTTCCGGTGACAGTGCCGGCAGGAGTCGAAGTAAACATTAAGGATCACCTGGTGGAGGTTAAAGGGCCAAAAGGTAAACTTTCATGCGAGGTCCACCAGGAGATGCAGCTTTCTCAGGAAGATAACAAAGTGTTTGTCATACGGTCATCAGATGAAAAGCAGTCTCGGGCCCTCCATGGGTTGACGAGAACCCAGATACAGAATATGGTGGATGGTGTTGTGAAGGGCTTCTCCAAATCACTTGACCTGGTCGGGGTTGGCTATCGCGCTGCAATGCAGGGTAAAAAGCTGGTCTTGACCGTTGGATACACACATCCGGTAGAGATCGAACCGGAAGAGGGTATAGAGATTGAGGTTCCGGCAGCAAGTAAGATTATCGTTAAAGGTATAGACAAGGAAAAAGTAGGTGCCGTGGCGGCTCAGATCAGGAGTATACGTGAGCCTGAGCCCTATAAGGGAAAGGGCATCAAATATGAAAATGAAGTGATCAGGCGTAAAGCCGGCAAAGCAGGTATCAAAGGGAAGATTTAAGGGGTGAGAGAATGGCAAGAGAAACGCGAGCTACCAAGCGCAACCGGAAACACTCCAGGGTTCGCAGAAAGGTTTTCGGTACAGCAGAAAGACCCAGGCTTTGTATTTATAAAAGCCTCAACCATATCTATGCTCAGGTAATCGATGATTCCAAAGGGGAGACCCTGGCTTCTGCCTCCACCCTTTCTCCGGAAATTCGAGAGGATGTCGGAGGGAAAAAGGATATGGCTGCTGCCCGTATTGTTGGACAGTTAGTTGCCGAAAAGGCTAATGCCAAAGGAATCAAGAGAGTTGTTTTTGACCGCGGCGGCTTTCCCTACCACGGACGAGTTGCTGCTTTTGCCGATGCGGCCAGGGAAAACGGCCTGGAGTTCTAAAGAAGGGAGGGAATACGTAATTTGCGAAATGACCCCGAAGCAGTTGAGTTAACAGAAAAGGTAGTCAGCATCAATCGTGTTGCAAAAGTTGTAAAAGGTGGACGCAGATTTAGTTTCAGCGCTTTGGTTGTTGTGGGGGACAATCAGGGACGGGTAGGTGCCGGATATGGAAAGGCCGGAGAGGTGCCTGAAGCGATCCGCAAGGGAATCGAAGATGCTAAAAAGAATCTGTTTGATGTTCCCATGAAAGGGACTACAATCCCTCATGAAATAATCGGGGAGTTTGGGGCAGGGCAGGTTATGCTCAAACCCGCCGCACCTGGTACAGGTGTAATCGCCGGCGGGCCTGTGCGTGCAGTTTTAGAAGCCGCAGGGATCCAGGATATCCTGACCAAGTCCCTGGGTTCCTCCAATGCCCATAATATGGTCCATGCCACTGTCCAGGGGCTTCAGAATCTGAAGCGAGTAGAAGAAGTGGCACGATTGCGGGGGAAAACAGTAGAGGAATTAACTGGATAACCCTGTTGTTAGGATCGATTTACTAAAAGCTTGTTGTGCTAGTTGATGAGAAGGAAGGGGAGTGGAATGATAAAACTCCATAATTTAAAGCCGACTCCGGGTGCACGTGTGGGGAAAAAGCGCAAGGGGCGTGGCATGGGGTCAGGTTTAGGTAAAACTGCCGGCAGAGGACACAAAGGCCAAAAAGCGCGCTCCGGTGGGGGCACGAGGCCAGGATTTGAGGGAGGACAGATGCCTTTGAGCAGGCGTCTCCCCAAGCGTGGTTTCACCAACATCTTTCGGGAAGAGGTGGCCATCGTCAATATCAGGGATCTGGTCCGCTTCCCTGAGGGTGCTGTTGTGACACCGGAACTCCTCTTTGATGAGGGATTAATCAAACAGCGTGATGTCAAAATTAAACTTTTGGGGAAAGGTGACCTCAACCGGCCCTTAACAATAAAGGTGCATCAGGTGAGCAAGGGAGCCGCGGAAAAGGTATCAGCCGCCGGCGGTAAAGTCGAGGTGATCTAGGTGCTGGACACTCTACGCAGTGCCTGGAAGGTAACGGACCTTAGAAAAAAGGTTATCTTTACCCTGGTGATGTTTCTGGTTTTCCGTATCGGTGTCCATGTTCCGGTACCCGGGATCGATGTTGAAGCAATGAAACAGGCTACACAGGGGCAGCTGTTTGGGATCTTCGATGTGATCTCAGGTGGTGCTTTCAGACGCTTATCGGTCTTTGCCATGAGCATCACACCCTATATTAACGCCTCGATCATCATGAGTCTTCTCCAAGTGGTGATCCCGAAACTGGAACAGCTTGCTAAGGAAGGGGAAGCCGGTCGCAAGATAATCGCCCAGTACACCAGATACTTTGCGGTGTTTTTGGGGCTGGTTCAGGCCATAGGAATGTCTGTGGCTCTGGGCCGACAGGGCATTTTCGTATCTCCTGGCATTGGCTCCTATGCGCTGGTTGCCCTGACCCTGACCGCAGGTACCGCGATGCTGATGTGGATCGGGGAGCTAATCACAGAAAAAGGGATCGGGAACGGTATTTCACTGATCATCTTTGCTGGGATCGTTTCCCGCTTACCTCAGGGGCTTTCCAGTATGGGGCAGCTGTTTAGTGTGGGCGAAATCAATATACTCAGCATTATTCTTTTAACGGCGCTGGGGCTGTTGATTATCGCCGGAGTAGTGGCAGTAAATGAGGGTCAGAGGCGGATTTCCGTTCAGTATGCCAAGCGCGTCATGGGACGGAAGGTATACGGTGGACAGAGCACCCATATTCCGTTAAAGGTCAACCAGGCAGGGGTAATTCCCATCATCTTTGCTATGTCGCTGATGCTCTTCCCTGTTCAGATCGCCAGGTTTATTGACCATCCCTGGGCACGTGCTGTGGAGTCGTCACTGGCTTTCGGATCTGCTTTGAACTCGGTATTATATGCCTTGTTGATCATTTTCTTTACATACTTTTACACAGCCATAGTTTTTAATCCGATGGATGTGGCTGACAACCTGAAAAAATATGGTGGTTTTGTCCCCGGGCTGCGGCCGGGCAGGCCAACCGGGGAGTATATCAGCCGTGTTTTGTCGCGGCTGACCCTGGCAGGTGCTATTTTCCTGGCGCTGATCGCAATCTTGCCGAACTTTATGATTGCTGTCACCGGGATTTCATCCCTCTACTTTGGGGGAACAGCCCTGTTGATTGTTGTCGGTGTTGCTCTGGAGACCATGAAGCAGTTTGAATCGTATCTATTGATGCGACATTATGAGGGTTTCATGAAATAGGGGAGTGTATTTAGATGAGGATGTTGATTATGGGTCCCCCAGGTGCAGGTAAAGGGACCCAGGCGGCACGAATAGCTTCATTCTGTGAGATACCACATATTTCGACAGGTGATATTTTCCGGATCAGAGATCAAGGAATCAAGTGAGCTCGGCAAAAAGATCAAGAGCTACCTGGACACGGGCAAACTGGTTCCCGATCAGGTCACAGTGATGGTGATCAAGAAGCGTTTGCTGCAGCCGGACTGTACCAGAGGATTTTTGCTCGATGGGTTTCCCCGCACCATTCCCCAGGCGGAGGCACTCGACAGTATATTGAAAGAAATAGAGGAAGGTAGGCTCGACCTGGTATTAAATATCAGTGTTGACCCACAGGTGCTGTTGGAGCGCCTGACCGGGCGGCGCGTCTGCAGAAAGTGCGGTGCCACCTACCACCTCCTTTATCAAGCACCCGAGAGGGATGGAATCTGTGACAGCTGTGGTGGTGACCTCTATCAAAGGAGTGATGACACTGCTGAAACAGTATCCAACCGCCTGGATGTCTACCGGAGGCAGACAATGCCCCTTCTGGAATACTACCGGCAGCGTGGTATCGTTCAGGAGGTCGATGGGGAGCTTTCTATTGACCAGGTTTTCTCAGAGATCGAAAAAGTGATAAGGAGTTTTGCTTGATGATAACGCTCAAGTCAGCCCAAGAAATTGCCTTTATGCGCCAGGCGGGGCGAATTGTGGCTGAAACACTTCAGGAACTGGGCAAAAGGATCAGCCCCGGGGTGACTACAGGTGAGCTCAATAAATTTGCAGAGGATTTTATCAGAGAGGCCGGCGGAGTCCCTGCTTTTCTCAATTACCAGGGTTTTCCGGCCAGCATTTGTGCATCAGTCAACAATGAGGTTGTGCACGGCATCCCTGGTTTAAGAATATTGGAAAACGGGGATATTATTAGTATTGATGTTGGGGCTTTCTACCATGGCTACTGTGGGGATTCTGCCTGTACCTTTCCCGTTGGGGAGATCTCCGCGGAGGCAGAGCGCCTGCTGGCAGTAACTAAAAAATCCTTAGAGATGGGGATAGAGAAGGCAGTCAGCGGGAACCGGATCGGAGATATCGGTGCCGCCATTCAAACCTTTGTTGAAGACAACGGCTTTAGTGTTGTGCGGGCGTTTGTCGGCCACGGGATTGGGCAGGAGATGCATGAGGCTCCACAGGTACCCAATTTTGGAAGGCCTGGCTATGGTCCGCGGCTAGAACCGGGGATGACACTGGCTATCGAACCAATGGTCAATGCCGGCACATACGATGTAGCCATTATGCCCAATAAGTGGACTGTCGTGACCAAAGACGGCAGCCTTTCCGCCCATTTTGAACACTCAATATTGGTAACTGGAGGACAGCCGGAAATATTAACCCGGCTCTCGTGAAGGGTTGGGGTTGACTTTGATAGATGAACAGATTAAGCTTGGTCAGTTGGTTTGTTCTAAACGAGGGCGCGACAGAGGAAAATATTACCTTGTCCTTGAAATAAGAGATGACACATTTGTTTATCTGGTTGACGGAGAAAAGCGAAGGATGGATAATCCCAAGCAGAAGAACATCAAACACCTAAAACTGTACCCTGCGGTTGCCGGTGATCTCGTTCAACAGTGGGAAACCGGACAAAACCCGGGAAACAGTGAGGTTCGCAGGGTTATTGCCCGATTCAAGCAGCATTTTTTGCTTGATCAGGAGTCTGAAACAAGGGGGTAGATAAATTATATGCCCAGGTCAAAGCCAAATGTAATCGAAGTCGAAGGTACAGTGGTGGAAACACTGCCCAACGCCATGTTCAAAGTAGAGCTAGCCAACGGGCATAGACTACTAGCGCACGTTTCCGGAAAGATCCGGATGAACTTCATTCGGATTTTGGCGGGTGACCGCGTTACTGTTGAGCTGTCACCCTATGATTTAACCCGGGGACGGATTGTTTATCGTTATAAATAATGTAACCTTAGTTTCGAATTTCATGCGCATATCTTTGTAAAACGGGCAGAGAGGGAGGTATTTTTCATGAAGGTTCGCGCTTCTGTGAAGCCTATCTGTGAAAAATGCAAAATTAATTAAGCGTAAGGGAAAAGTAATGATTATCTGTGAAAACCCCAAGCATAAACAAAAGCAAGGTTAAGATCGGAGGTTAAGAGATGGCACGTATTGCTGGAGTAGATTTACCGCGTGATAAACGGGTGGATGTCGCCCTGACCTATATTTACGGGATCGGCCAGACCTCCGCTCGGGAAGTTATTCAAAAGACGGGAATCGGCCCAAGTACAAGAGTGAAGGACCTCACAGAGGAAGAGGTTGGTAAAATCACTGAGATTATCGACAATGACTATAAAGTCGAAGGCGATCTGCGGCGTGAGGTCACTATGAATATCAAGCGCTTGATCGAAATTGGGAGCTACCGGGGCATGCGCCACCGCAGGGGTTTGCCTACCCGGGGTCAGCGCACCAAAACCAACGCCCGGGGTCGTAAAGGCGCTAAGAGGACCGTCGGTATTCAAAGGAAAAAAGCATAGGAAAGGGGGAGTAATGTGGCAAGACCTAAGGCAAGACCCAAGAGAAGAGAACGCAAAAATGTGGAACATGGGATCGCCCATATCAGATCAACTTTTAACAATACAATAATCACTATAACTGACACCAAAGGCAATTCTGTAGCCTGGGCCAGTGCAGGCGGTATGGGATTTAAGGGTACGCGCAAAGGCACCCCTTTTGCCGCCCAGATGGCAGCCGAGTCCGCTGCTAAAGTAGCAATGGAGCATGGGATGAAACAGGTAGAGGCTTACGTCAAGGGGCCAGGCAGCGGAAGAGAGGCAGCGATCAGGTCGCTGCAGGCTGCGGGTCTGGAAGTAAATATGATCAAAGATGTAACCCCAATACCGCATAACGGCTGCCGGCCGCCGAAACGCCGGCGTGTATAGACGAAAAAATAAGGAGGGACAAAATTCATGGCAAGACACACAGGTCCCGTATGCCGCTTATGCCGCCGTGAGGGGATGAAGCTCTATCTGAAGGGCGACCGCTGTTACTCGGAAAAGTGCGCAGTGGACAAACGAAGCTATCCTCCCGGTCAGAGGCACGAGGGCGCAGAAAGGAGACCGAGTACGGATTACAGCTCAGGGAGAAGCAGCGTACACGCAGGATTTATGGAGTTTATGAACGCCAATTCCGCCGTTACTTTGACCTGGCGGAAAGACAGCAGGGAATTACCGGTGAGAACCTGCTCCGCCTGCTGGAAACTCGGCTGGACAATGTTGTTTATCGCCTGGGATTTGCCCAGTCCAGGGCTGAGGCCCGCCAACTGGTACGGCACGGTCATTTTACCGTCAATGGAAAACGAGTAAATATACCGTCCTACCATATACGGACCGAGGATGAGATTGCTGTTCAAGAAAAAAGCAGGGAGTTGCCCCTGTTTGCTGGAATTGCTGAAGCAGCAGCACAAAAAAACACCTCCCCCCTGGCTGGAAGTAGATCTGGAGAGAATGCAGGGGCGGGTATTAGGAATGCCGGCACGCGAAGATATAGATATCCCCATCCAAGAACACCTGATTGTGGAGTTGTATTCCCGTTAAGGATAAGTTTCATAAAGGTGTTTGGGGAAGGAGGTATGTTGATGCTGGGTGATGAAAATAAACCGCGCATCGATTATGTGGATAAAAATGAAGAGGAAACATATGGGAAGTTTGTAGTGGAGCCGCTGGAGCGTGGCTATGGGACAACACTGGGTAACAGTTTACGCCGTGTGCTCCTCTCCTCCCTTTCCGGGGCAGCTGTAACATCTGTCCAGTTTGAGGGTGTTTTACACGAATTTAGCACACTTCAGGGAGTACGGGAGGATACCACAGATATTATCCTGAACATCAAGGGTTTAGCCCTCAAAATGTATGGGGATGAGCCCCAGATGATTCGTCTGGAGGCTGAGGCTGAGGGGGAGGTCACTGCCAAAGATATCAAAGCAGGGGCTGATATAGAGATCCTGAATCCCGATCTCTACATTGCCACATTGGAACCCGATGGCCGCCTCTTTATGGAAATGACTGTGGAAAAGGGCCGCGGTTATGTGCCAGCGGAGAGAAATAAAAAGTCAGAGCAGGTGATCGGGGAGATCCCTGTGGATTCTATCTTTTCACCTATTTACAAGGTAAATTATGCAGTTGAAGACACCCGGGTCGGGCAGCAGACTGACTACGATAGGCTGATCCTTGAGGTCTGGGGAAATGGAGCTATTGCCCCTGATGAGGCTGTAAGCCAGGCTGCAAAGATCATTTCCAAATACCTGCAGCTGTTTGTCAACCTGACGGAAATGCCGGAAGAAGACGAACCGGAACCTGAGGAAGAAGAAGACGATACAAACGTGCATCTAGAAAAACCTATCGAAGAGCTGGAGCTTTCTGTTCGCTCTTATAACTGTTTGAAACGTGCCGGAATTAACACTGTGGAAGAACTAACCCAACGGACCATAGAGGAAATGATGAAGGTGCGCAACCTGGGAAAAAAATCCCTTGAAGAAGTGGAAAATAAACTTGCTGAAATGAATCTTGAGTTGAAGAAGAGTGAGGAGTAGAAAGAGGTGATGGTGATATGCGGAAGCTGGGGATGCGAACTGACCCGCGGCGAGCCATGCTGCGAAACATGACAACATCCTTAATTAAGGAAGAGCGCATTGAGACAACACTGACCAGGGCCAAAGAGGTCCAGCGTTTAGCAGATAAAATGATCAGTTTGGGAAAACGAGGAGACCTGCATTCCAGAAGACAGGCAATGGCATATCTTCTCGATGAAACCGTTGTTAAAAAACTGTTTGATGAGGTTGCACCAAGGTATGAGGAGCGTTCCGGTGGTTATACACGGATCCTCAAAACCGGATATCGGCATGGGGATAGCGCCCCCATGGCCTTTTTAGAGCTCGTCTAGATGCCATGCGGCGTCTCAAGGTTACACTGGAATATGATGGCACACATTTTGCAGGGTTTCAAAAGCAGTCAGGCACAGACTTAAGGACGGTACAGGGAGTCCTGGAAGAATCTCTGGTAAGGCTTACCGGAAAAGAGACTCCCATAACAGGTGCCGGGCGGACAGACAGCGGAGTTCACGCCCTGGGACAGGTGGTGCACTTTGAAACCGGCTCATCCATTCCAGTGGAGCGTTTCTGCAGGGCGTTAAACGGAAAGCTGCCTCCTGATATAAAGGCTTTAGATGCTGTTGAGGTGGATGCCTCTTTCCATGCCAGGCGCAGTGCCTCAGGTAAAAAATACCGCTACCTGGTGTTCAACAGCAGGAAGCCTTTGGCACTTTGGCGAAATTACTGTTACCGCTTTCCCTTTCCTCTGGAGATGGCAAGAGTGAAAGAGTGTGCCGCGGTGTTAACCGGGGAGCACGACTTTAGAGCATTCTCGGTTGCAGGCAGCAGTGTAAAGAGTACGGTACGGCATCTTTATTCTGTTGATGCTGAACAGCAGGGGGATTGGGTCAGGTTTTCAGTTATAGGTAATGGCTTTCTTTATAAGATGATGCGGCTGATTGTAGGTACCCTGCTGGAGACAGGCTGTGGAAAACTTTCCCCCGGCCAGGTCAAGCAGATTCTGGAAAAAGGGGAGAGGGGGAGGGGTGGTTTTACCGCTCCCCCGCAGGGACTCTACCTGGTACAGGTATATTACCAGGATGGGTTTATTCTTGACAGAGACATATCGATCCCCTAGAATAAAACAGGTTGAAGAGCAGTAATATAGCTGAAATGGATGCAGCCCAAAGGGAAATGTTGAGAAGAGGAGGTTTTTGAAGTGCGCACATATATGGCCAAGCCAGATGAAGTGCAGCGTAAGTGGTATCTGATCGATGCAGAAGACAAGACGCTGGGTAGGCTGGCAACAGAGGTGGCGCGAATTTTGCGTGGGAAGCACAAGCCAACATTCACTCCACATATTGATACCGGTGACCATGTAATTGTGGTCAATGCGGAAAAGGTGAAGGTTACCGGAAATAAGTTTAAAGATAAGCAATACTATCGCCATACAGGCTATCCGGGCGGTTTGAAGGTGATAAATTTGCTGCACTGATCAGCAAAAAGCCTGAACAGGTAATTGAAAAGGCTGTCTGGGGGATGATCCCACACAACCGCTTAGGCAGGAGTGTTATTAAAAAGCTGCGGGTTTATCGCGGCCCGAACCATCCTCACGCCGCCCAAAGCCCTGAAGTATGGGAAATGGCTTAGTGGTTGGTCGTTAGTCGTTGGTGGTTGGAAGGTTCGCCACAGTTTCTGTTAAAGATTCCCGATCTTCAACATGTGCAGGGGGGTAGTCTCCGATGCGCATTAAAAGAATAAAAACAAAGGCCGAAGACAGGAATGTTGCGCCTTATGCCATCCAGGCGGTACCATCGGATAATGAAAACAGTGGCTGAAGTTGAATGTTAAGGAGCCGGCGGAAACAAGTTTTTCACAACTTCTGACATCTGACTTCCTGCCTCCACATTTTTTTTTGGAAAGGAGGTAACAACTTTTGGCGCAGGTACTCTATCAAGGAACAGGAAGACGCAAGACCTCTATAGCGCGTGTGCGAATCGTACCCGGTGACGGCAAGCTCATCGTCAATGGGCAGCCTATGGAGGAATATTTTGATACACGCACCCAGCAGATTATAGCCAGGCAGCCCCTGGAACTTACCAAGATGACAGGGCGTTTTGATGTGATTGCCAATGTTGACGGTGGTGGTTCAAGTGGGCAGGCAGGAGCTATTCGCCTCGGCCTGGCACGAGCCCTGATCAAAGCAGATCCGAACCTCCGACCTTTCCTGAAAAAGGCGGGGTTCTTAACCAGAGATCCCAGAATGAAAGAAAGAAAAAAATACGGTCTCAAGAAAGCCCGCAAAGCTCCACAGTACTCCAAGCGTTAAAGTTCAAGTGGCGGAAAACTCCGTCACTTTTGCTTTTCTGAAAGATCACGGGGACGGCAGACTGTGTGATAACTCCCAAAATCACCAGTTCAGCGGTCAGAAGTGGGGGTCATAACTGAAATAGCGGGTAATTGGTGTTCCTTATCCCTAAAAACAACCGGAATTAGATCGTAAGTGGGGGGACGGAAAAGGGCGCAATGGTTTTTACACAGTCTGACGGTTCTCGTGATCTTCTTTATGGGGATTATGGAAAATATGGGATCACGAGAACCGTCTCCCTGATCCCTTGTGTGGATATTTGTTCTTCTTTTTGCATACATTTTTAGGAGGATGAATTGAGGGAGGGGCAGTTGTGCGGAAGTTCATTTTCTTCAAGGTTTTTCGTCCCAAGCAACGGGTGGTTTTCGCAGTGATACTGGTGCTGCTGCTGGGGTGTGCCCTTTATCCCTATTATGCTTCATGCCAGGAGCGCAAGGCGGTGGAAGCCCTATCTTGGACAGTTGCCAGCAAGGTAATTGTTGTTGATCCGGGACATGGTGGAATAGATCCTGGTTGTGTAGGAAAAAGCGGAGTCCAGGAAAAAGAGATCAACCTGGCCATTGCCAGACGCCTTTCCACCTTTTTAAAACAGGCAGGTGCTACAGTGATCATGACCAGGGAGGGTGATTACGATTTAAGTGAAGAGGGGAGAGCACCGGAAGGGGTGCGCCATAAGGATGATCTGGCAGCGAGGGTGGAGTTGGCGGAAAAATACCAGGCGGATCTGTTTATAAGTATCCATATCAACAGCATCCCTCTCTCTGAATGTTGGGGTGCCCAGGTTTTCTATCATTCCGGTTCAAAGGAAAGCAAGCGCCTGGCAGGTTTGATTCAAAAGGAACTGATCAAAACCCTTGGGGAAAGCCATCGCTGGATCAAACCCGAGGATTTTTTTGTCTTGCGCAGCCACAAGTGTACGGCTGTAATTGTAGAGGCGGGATTTATATCCAACCCCCGTGAAGAGACTCTACTTGGTGACCCTATTCACCAAAACAAGCTGGCCTGGAGTATCTACGCCGGAGTTGTCCGCTTTTTTGCCGGGGATCCCTTGCCCAAAGAACCGGCATATGACTGATGCATTTAAGCATCGTGCCACTCTTAGCCAAACCCCCGTGCTTATCGCCTTCCTGCGTGTGTCAAGACAAACCCAAAGGCAGTATCGCTGTTTTGTCAAGACAGGTTTTGACTTGGCTGCCAACACCTTCGGCCCGGCAGTTCCCAGTAACAAACGACCAACGACTAACCACCAACCCGAAAAACATAAGCCTGAGGGAAACCTGGAGTCATCATGGACAACTTTTCGCCCCAGCATCTTTTTTCCAACGACTTACCACCAACTACCAATATAACTGATAATAATGGTTTACCAGGGGATGATCTAAAGAAGGGATTCATATCCATATTGCTGAAAGTAAAAAATAAAGGTAAGAAATCAAAGGGGCTGCCCTAAGCCCTGACGAAAAGAAGGTGATGTTGATCATGTTGGTTTGTGCCGGTGTATCGCCACACCCCCCGATCATCATACCCGAAATCGGTGGGGATGAACTGCAGAAGGCAAAAAGTACTGTCACTGCCATGCGGGAGTGGGCGGCTTTTATGACAGAGCAGCGCCCGGAAGTTCTCGTCTTTATCAGCCCGCATGGGGTTTTCACACGCAGACAGATGGGGTATTTACAGACTCAGGATCTCTTTGGGGACTTTACGGCCTTTGGTGCGATGGAAATATCCTTTCAGGTGAAAAACGATCTGGATTTGGCGCGAAAGATTGCCGAAGAGGCCAGCAGGGAGGGAGTGGAGGTGCTGGGGGTTGACCTGGACAACTGGTATGTCAATGACCCCGGCAGCCTGGACCATGGGATTACAGTGCCCCTCTACTACCTTGAGGAGGCAGGGCTGGATGCTTCACTTGTAGCATTTGGAATTAGCTTACTGCCTCTGCCAAATCTTTATAAGTTTGGACAGGCCCTGGGGAGGGTATTGGAGAGTTCCCCTCAACGCGCAGGTATTATCGCCAGCGGTGACCTCTCACATCGCCTTATGCCCGGGGCGCCTGCAGGTTACAGTCCCCGTGGTAGAGAGTTTGATCTGCTAATTAAAGAGTCTCTGGAGAAAATGGATGCCCAGCTACTCCTCAATATCTCAGATGATCTGGTTGAGGATGCGGGAGAGTGCGGGCTGCGCCCTATCATTATGCTGTTGGGAGCTCTGAAAAATTATGAGGTTGAGCCCACAATCTATTCGTATGAGGGGCCCTTTGGTGTTGGCTACCTGGTGGCGGGCTTCCGGATTGGCGATAGGGCAGAAGAGCCCGGGACATCGCCTGTTCAGCTTGCACGGGAGAGTCTGGAGCATTACCTGCGTACCGGCAAGGTCATGTCGATCCCGGACCCTGTTCCTGAAGGGATGGAAAAGAGTGCAGGGGTTTTCGTTTCCCTGAAAAAAGATGAACAGCTGCGGGGGTGTATTGGGACATTTGAACCTATACGGGAAAATATAGCCTCTGAAATCATACACAATGCGGTTGCTGCCGGGGTAGAGGATCCACGCTTTTGGCCGGTGGAATTGGATGAACTTTCTGAGATAGATATTTCTGTTGATGTCCTGACACCCTCAGAGCAAGTGGATTCAAAGGATGACCTCGACCCGAAGCGCTATGGGATCATTGTAAAAAGCGGTAGGCGTACCGGTCTGCTGCTCCCGGACCTGGAGGGTGTGAACACCGCAGATGAGCAGATCAGCATTGCCTGCCAAAAGGCGGGGATCTCTCCTGGCGATGAGGTAGAGCTCTACCGTTTTGAAGTGATCCGTTACGAGTAGGGAGGGGTTTTCAGCAGCCCGGGTGATTGCTCAGGGTATAGCCAACCATGATCCTGTTACGAGAAGGAGGGGTTTTCAGTGCAAGAAGCTTTGTATTATGAACAATTGGATGAGGGGCGGGTATGGTGTCATCTCTGCCCGCAAAACTGCAAAATTAGTCCTGAACGGCATGGAATCTGCCGCGCACGCCAGAATATAGAGGGCAAACTTTATACACTGAACTACGGCAAAGTCACCTCCGGGGGGGTTGACCCAATTGAAAAAAAGCCTCTTTATCACTACTATCCCGGAACGAATATCTTTTCTGTGGGGACCTTCGGCTGCAACTTCCGCTGCGGCTTCTGCCAGAACTGGGAGATCGCCCATGGTGATTCCCCTCCTACCAGGGAGGTGACGCCGGAAACACTGGTAGAGATCGCCCTGGAGGCCCAAAAGAGATCAGGGTCGATCGGTATTGCCTATACCTATTCTGAACCGCTGATCTGGTATGAATTTGTTTATGATACAGCGAAGATCGCACAGCAGAAGGGCCTGAAAAACGTCCTGGTCACCAATGGTTTTGTGCAAAAAGAGCCACTCCTGGAACTGCTCCCCTTTGTGGATGCCATGAACATCGATGTAAAGGCCTTTACAGATGACTTTTACAGAAAAACTTGCTCCGGGCGGCTGGAGCCGGTACTAAAGACTGTGGAACTGGCACAGCAGTCGTGCCATGTGGAGATCACCAACCTTGTGGTGCCGGGGATGAATGACAGTGACCAGGAAATAATAGGTCTTGTGGACTGGATTGCCTCAATAGACCCGGGGATCCCTCTGCATTTTTCCCGTTACTTCCCTCAGTATGAGTTCGACCTGCCTTCTACTCCTCTGGAAACCATGATCAGGGTTTTTAAGCTCGCTTCCAGTAAACTTCAATATGTCTATATCGGCAACGCCTGGGAAATAGCTAAAAATGACACACTCTGCCCGGAATGCGGCAGCCTTCTCATAGAGCGCTCCGGTTACGGTGTTCAGGTCAAGGGGCTGGAAGAGAACAAATGCCGGGAATGTGGGTATGAGGCGAGAGTAGTGGTTAGTAAATGAGAAGTGGGAAGTTGAATTGAGAAGTGGGAAGTGGGAGGTTGAATCGAGAAGTGGGAAGTGAGAAGTGGGAGGTTGAATTGAGAAGTGGGAAGTGGGAGGTTGGAAGTGGGAATAAAGTTAGTGGTTAGTTGTTGAAGTTCTGTCAAGACATGGGTAACACTAATGGTTCAACAGATAGGTAACACTCCATCACGTGCAAGGGGGACAGTTCCCAGTGCATCCGTAGTTAGCATCCGTAGTTAGTGGTTGGGAAAAGAGTCACCGGAAGGTGTTATTTGTATAGACAGGTATATACAGATTCGGCCTTTTGGTGACAGTCACCACATATTATTTTTTGGGTGTTGCATAAATATTCATAACAGCGTATAATAATTAGAAATCATTTTCTCAAGGGGCAGTATGCCCAATGCGGTGCTTGCATTATGAGCACAGCATTTCACTTTTTGTGCATAATTTATTGGCAGAGAGGATTAATATTAATAATAGGAGAGACAGATATGGCATTGAATGTGGGGATCATAGGGGCTACCGGGTATGTGGGCGAGGAGCTGGTTAGAATTCTTTGTCAGCATCCGGAGGTAACTGAAATAATCACAGCTTCGCGGGATTTTGCGGGGTCGACCTTGATGAGGTTTTTCCTCACCTGCGGGGGTATGCTGAGTTGGAGATACTGGATATGGAGAGGGTGCCGGAACTGATTCGCCGTTCGGATGTTGTGTTTCTGGCACTGCCCCATGGGGTTTCAGCACCCGCAGCCCAGGGGGTGCTGAAGGAGGGGAAAAGGGTGATCGATATAGCCGCGGATTTCCGTCTGCCTGACAGCTCGCTTTATGAAAAGTGGTATAAAGCTCCGCACGGGGCGCCGGAACTGCTGGCTGAGGCTGTTTATGGCCTGCCGGAGCTCTTTCGGCAAAAAATTAGCAAGGCGAAGCTGGTAGCCAACCCTGGCTGTTATCCCACCAGTGCCCTGCTTGCCCTGGCACCGCTGCTCAAGAACGGTCTTGTTGACCTGAGATCATTGATCATTGATTCCAAATCCGGGGTATCAGGTGCCGGAAGGGCCTTGGCCCTGGGCAGTCATTTTTGCGAATGTGAAGGGAACACAAAGGCCTATGGTGTAGGGACACACCGGCATACACCGGAGATCGCCTATTATGCCGGGGTTCTGGCTGGGAGCTCGGTTGATGTTGTGTTTACACCCCACCTGATTCCGGTGGCAAGGGGTATTCTGAGTACAGTTTATGCAAGGCTCAACAGTTCGCTGGACACCTCCGGCCTGCGCCGGATTTATCAGGATTATTATGCTGAAGAGGAGTTTGTACAGGTAGCCCGGGATGGGGAACTGCCGGAGACCAAGTGGGTGCTGGGAACCAACAGGTGTTTCCTCGGTGTTGTCGCAGCTAAAAAGCAGGCAATTATTGTGTCAGTGATCGATAACCTGGTCAAGGGAGCGGCAGGTCAGGCGGTACAGAATATGAACCTGATGTTTGGCCTTCCGGAGAATGCCGGATTAAAACAGCCGGTGATCTATCCTTGATTGAATCGTTGTTCTTATAGCTATTTGATAACTGTGCAACTAGGTGCAGTAATTTACAGCAGGTTGCTGCAAGTTGACATAAATGGGCTGCTCGAAGTAGTATATAGCTCTGTCAATCCACGAAAGGAAGGGGGTGCCTGTGTTCCTGGCAGTCCAACTGACTGCCCCTTCTTCATAGAAAGGCCGGTTAATCCGGGGAACCAGGAGTCATTTTGTCCCAACAGTTAAAATACAAGGAGATATCGGGTGGTGTGACCACCCCACAAGGATTTTTAGCAGCGGGAGTTACAGCTGAGATTCGTAAAAATGGGCGGCGGGATGTGGCCTTTCTTTACTCGGAAACACCTGCTGTAGCAGCTGCGGTCTACACCCAGAATCAGGTGAAGGCTGCCCCGGTTATGGTAACACAGGAACACCTGGCACAGGGATTGGCTCAGGCGGTTGTGGTGAACAGCGGGATTGCCAATGCCTGTACCGGGGAGCAGGGGCTTGCTGATGCCAGGATGATGGCTAAGCTGGCAGGTGATGCCCTGAATATCCCTGCGGAGCATGTGGCTGTCGCCTCCACCGGAGTGATCGGGGAGTATCTCCCTATGGAAAAAATAGAATCAGGGATCAAAGAGGCGGTAAGCCTTCTCTCCACAGAGGGTGGGGCTGCTGCTGCAGAGGCTATCCTGACCACAGATACTGTGACAAAGGAGTATGCTGTTCAATTTAACCTGGGTGGCAGAGAAGTAATAGTGGGTGGGATGGCTAAGGGATCAGGGATGATCCACCCGAATATGGCTACAATGCTTGCTTTTATTACAACTGATGCCTGTGTGGAGCAGCAGGTGCTGAAACTTGCCTTGCGGTGGGCGGTTGACCGTTCCTTCAATAATATTACTGTGGATGGTGATACCAGCACCAATGATATGGTGGTCCTCCTGGCCAATGGGCAGGCGGGGAACCCTGACTTTTCCGCTGATCAACCGGAGTTTACCCTCTTTCGGGAGGCGATTTATGCGGTCTGTGTGGAACTTGCTAAAATGATCGCACGGGATGGGGAGGGAGCCTCAAAATTTTTGGAGGTCCAGGTGAAGAATGCAGCCAGTGAAGAGGAAGCCCGTATCATAGCTCGTTTTATAGCTGCTTCCAGCCTGGTCAAGACTGCCATCTTCGGTGAAGATGCCAACTGGGGGCGGGTGCTTTCGGCAGCAGGTGCCAGCGGGGTTCTCTTTGATCCGAATCTAGTAGATGTTTATCTGGGAGATCTTCTAGTAGCTGCTGAGGGGAGAGGTCTGACCTTTGATGAGGAGCGGGCGAGTGCCATCCTACGGGAGCGGAATGTGACGATTACAGTGGACCTGCATCAAGGCAACTCCCTGGGAATAGCATGGGGTTGTGACCTTACTTTTGATTATATAAAGATTAATGCCGATTACCGCACCTGAGGGGAGGGAGAAGGATGGTTGTAACTGCACTGGAAAAAGCTTCGATACTTGTTGAAGCTCTGCCTTATATCAGAAAGTTTTCCGGCCAGACCGTGGTCATCAAGTACGGAGGCAGGGCGATGGTCAGTGAGGAATTGGAGCAAGGGGTGATGGCCGACTGCATTTTGTTGAAGCTGGTCGGTATCCACCCGGTAATTGTTCACGGTGGAGGAAAAGCCATCGATGCTATGCTGGCGCGGCTTGGCAAAGAAACGCGTTTTGTACATGGCCAGCGGGTTACCGATGAGGAGACCATGGAAGTGGTGGAGATGGTGCTGGCCGGGAAAGTGAACAAGGAGATCGTTACCCTGATCAACCAGCTGGGGGGGAAGGGTATTGGGATCTGCGGGAAAGATGCGGGGTTGATCACAGCCCACCAGAAGGTGCTTCCTGTTTCAGTAAAGGAGAGGGAGGACCTCGGCCATGTAGGTGAAGTGGAAAAGGTAAATCCCGAGATAATACAAACCGTAAAAGATGAGGGATACATTCCGGTGATTGCCCCTATCGGGGTAGGAAGGGATGGCAAGAGCTATAATATTAATGCCGATTATGTGGCCGGTGCGGTGGCAGCAGCCTTAAAGGCCAATAAATTGGTGCTGCTTACAGATGTAGAAGGAATTTTTGTCGATCGTGATGACCCTAAGAGTCTTCTTTCAGTGATCAAAGCCGCGGAAGTCCCTGATCTGATCAGCAGGGGAGTGATTGCCGGTGGGATGATTCCCAAGGTGGAGTGCTGTGTCTATGCCCTCAAGAACGGTGTGGGGCGCACCCACATCATCGACGGCCGCATCCTGCACTCAATCCTGCTGGAGGTCTTCACAGACGAAGGTGTCGGCACAATGGTAGATAAGTAGAAGATGCAGCGGGGATGCAGCGGGGACGGTTCCTGGCGCATTTCTGGAAGCAACGTGGACGGCCGACTTCCGGCTTCCGACCGCTAGTTCTGTCAGGCTTGCTTTATTGCTAATACATATCAGTGAGTGTATTGGGAACATGTTTTGTGGCCTATTTTTTAGCAATCGGAAAATTATTATCAAAGGACCAGCCGAAAAAACAGAAGTCGGAAACCGTAAGTCGGAAGTCAGAAGTAGACGGAAATGCTTCTCAGGTGGATCAAAGGTGGATCAAAGGTGGATCAAAGGTGGATCAAAGGTGGATCAAATTAACAGGAGATTCTCTCAATCCACTTTAGGCAACGAATTTTTCAACAACAAACAACAAACAACAAACAACAAACAACAAACAACAAACAACAAACAACAAACAACAAACAACAAACAACAAACAAACGACTAACGACTAACGGCTAACCACTATTGACGGGAGGAGATGTTATGACAGGTAATCAAATAACTGAAATGGGGAAGAGATACCTGATGCAAAATTATGCACAACTTCCCCTGGTGATCGCCAGGGGGGATGGGGTGCGTGTTTGGGATGATGAAGGTAAGTCTTATCTTGATTTTGTAGGGGGGATCGCTGTCAATGCTGTGGGACACTGTCACCCCAGGGTAGTTGCTGCAATCCGCGAGCAGGCAGAGCGGTTGATTCACTGCTCCAACCTCTACTGGTTTGAGCCCCCTGTGGTTTTAGCCCGGGAGTTGGCAGTCTTAAGCGGCCTTGACCGTGTTTTCTTTTGCAACAGCGGTGCTGAGGCTAATGAGGCAGCAATCAAGCTTGCCCGCAAGTACGCCTACGAACATGGCAGGGAGAACCCGGAGATCATTGCTTTTACAAAGTCTTTTCACGGCAGGACACTGGGAACACTGGCAGCAACCGGCCAAGAGAAGTTTTCCCGCGGATTCACACCCCTGCCGGGGGGGTTTCGCCATCTCCCCTTCAATGATGTTGCGGAGCTGAAGAAGGCTGTAGGGTCGCAAACCGCAGCTGTTATGATAGAGCCGCTGCAGGGGGAGGGCGGTGTCTATCCCGCTTCCCTGGAACTGATGGAAACTCTGGCTGAACTGCGGCGTGAAGAGGGGATTTTGCTCATCTTTGATGAGGTGCAGTGCGGCCTGGGGCGTACCGGAAAGGCCTTTGCTTACGAACACTACGGGGTGCGGCCTGATATCCTTACCCTTGCTAAGGCCCTGGGGGGAGGACTGCCTATCGGTGCTGCGGTGGCGCGGGAAGAGGTAGCCAGGGTTTTCCAGCCCGGCACCCACGGTTCCACCTTCGGGGGGAACCCGGTGGCCTGTGCGGCAGCAAGGGCGGTTCTTCAGGTGCTTCAGGAAGAGGGGCTTGTTGAGCAGGCAGCAAAGACCGGGGAGTATATGAAAGCATGCCTGGATGCTCTGCAAAAGAAGTATCCATTTATTAAAGAGGTGCGGGGGATGGGACTGTTGCTGGGGATGGAGCTTGACCGTCCCGGACAGGAGATGGTAGCACTCTGTCAGGAGCGGGGACTCCTGATCAACTGCACTGCAGAGCGGGTGATCCGCTTCCTGCCTCCTTTGATCATAACCAGAGAAGAGGTTGATGAGGCAGTGGGGATCCTGGAGGAGGCACTGCGTGTATTAATCTTGTCATAGAAAGCGATTTTTTAAACAATGGGGAGATGTAAAAAATGTCTGGTGCATACCTGGATAAAAGCTTAAAAGGACGGGATTTTCTGACGATATCTGATTTTACCGCTGAGGAGATCCGGCTGCTCATCGATGCCGCACATGACTTGAAGAGAGACTTAAAAGAGGGCATCCCTCATACGATTTTACAGGGGAAGAGCCTGGGGATGATCTTCACTAAGCCCTCTACACGCACCAGGGTTTCTTTTGAGGTGGGGATGTATCAACTCGGTGGCTATGCCCTTTTCCTGAGCTCCCAGGATATCCAGCTGCGCCGCGGGGAGTCCCTTCCTGATACAGCGCGCACCCTGGAGCGGTACCTGGATGGAATCATGATCAGAACCTTTGACCAGGAGGATGTGGATGAACTGGCCCAGTATGCCTCAATTCCGGTGATCAACGGACTAACAGATATTGTTCACCCCACCCAGGTAGTGGCGGATCTGATGACTGTAGAAGAGCACCAGGGTAAACTGGCGGGTTTAAAGCTTGCTTATATCGGGGATGGGAATAATGTTGCCCATTCCCTGCTGCAGATCTGTGCCAGGATGGGGGTGCATATGACCATCGCCTGCCCGCAGGGGTATGAGCCTGATGCGTCAGTTCTTCAATCGGCTAGAAATGATGCCGCCAAATCCGGTGTGCAGCTGGAGGTAGTGGATGACCCGGTAGAGGCGGTCAAGGATGCTGACGCTGTCTACACAGACATCTGGGCAAGCATGGGACAGGAAAAGGAACAGGAAAAGCGGGCACAAGTTTTCCAGCACTATCAGGTAAATACTGAATTGCTAAAAGGAGCAAATGAAGATGTGATTGTTCTGCACTGCCTGCCTGCTCATCGCGGTGAAGAGATCACCGATCAGGTGATCGATGGACCCCATTCGGTGGTTTTTGATGAGGCGGAAAACCGCCTGCATGCCCATAAGGCTATTATGGCCCTGTTAATAGGTTAAAGAGTGCCTGGCAGAAATGGATGTCAGATGCCGGAGGTCGGAGAAAAGACGGCCGCTTTTGGTGCCTGGTACTAAGGGGTATCCCTCTTTCCGGTGATCTTACCGGAGGTTGCATTGGTGTCAAATTGATTATCTATTTATGGAGACTCGCCGTTGACAATGGCGGGTTTTTTCTATAGAGCGATGTTATCTATGGGGCCGGCATCCGGATTTCTGCCTGGCCGCGGCGGGTTTCTTCTCTGTAGACTATGTTGCTCTTTGACACCGGCGGAGAATAAAAACAGAGGGAAAGTCAGCAAAATGGAGCAAAATGGTGACAGTCACCATAACCGAACACCACAACATATGACATGTAAAGAATGCCCATATATCTAATGCAGCATTCAAAACCATTTTACGCACTTTTCGCACAGCCTGCCGTTCTCGTATCCCACCCTGTGGATGAGAACCGAGTGAGACGCGAGAGTGAGACGCGAGAACCGTCCCCGTGTCTCTCCCTGTGGATGAGACGCGAGAACCGTCCCCGTGTCTCGACGTGTCTAAGGCCAATAAATTGGTGCTGCTTACAGATGTAGAAGGAATTTTTGTCGATCGTGATGACCCTCAGAGTCTTCTTTCAGTGATCAAAGCCGCGGAAGTCCCTGATCTGATCAGCAGGGGAGTGATTGCCGGCGGGATGATTCCCAAGGTGGAGTGCTGTGTCTATGCCCTCAAGAACGGTGTGGGGCGCACCCACATCATCGACGGCCGCATCCTGCACTCAATCCTGCTGGAGGTCTTCACAGACGAAGGTGTCGGCACAATGGTAGATAAGTAGAAGATGCAGCGGGGACGGTTCCTGGCGCATTTCTGGAAGCAACGTGGACGGCCGACTTCCGGCTTCCGACCGCTAGTTCTGTCAGGCTTGCTTTATTGCTAATACATATCAGTGAGTGTATTGGGAACATGTTTTATGGCCTATTTTTTAGCAATCGGAAAATTATTATCAAAAGACCAGCCGAAAAAACAGAAGTCGGAAACCGTAAGTCGGAAGTCAGAAGTAGACGGAAATGCTTCTCAGGTGGATCAAAGGTGGATCAAAGGTGGATCAAATTAACAGGAGATTCTCTCAATCCACTTTATGCAACGAATTTTTCAACAACTAACAACTAACAACTAACAACTAACAACTAACAACTAACCACTATTGACGGGAGGAGATGTTATGACAGGTAATCAAATAACTGAAATGGGGAAGAGATACCTGATGCAAAATTATGCACAACTTCCCCTGGTGATCGCCAGGGGGGATGGGGTGCGTGTTTGGGATGATGAAGGTAAGTCTTATCTTGATTTTGTAGGGGGGATCGCTGTCAATGCTGTGGGACACTGTCACCCCAGGGTAGTTGCTGCAATCCGCGAGCAGGCAGAGCGGTTGATTCACTGCTCCAACCTCTACTCGGTTTGAGCCCCTTGTCGGTTTTAGCCCGGGAGTTGGCAGTCTTAAGCGGCCTTGACCGTGTTTTCTTTTGCAACAGCGGTGCTGAGGCTAATGAGGCAGCAATCAAGCTTGCCCGCAAGTACGCCTACGAACATGGCAGGGAGAACCCGGAGATCATTGCTTTTACAAAGTCTTTTCACGGCAGGACACTGGGGACACTGGCAGCAACCGGCCAAGAGAAGTTTTCCCGCGGATTCACACCCCTGCCGGGGGGGTTTCGCCATCTCCCCTTCAATGATGTTGCGGAGCTGAAGAAGGCTGTAGGGTCGCAAACCGCAGCTGTTATGATAGAGCCGCTGCAGGGGGAGGGCGGTGTCTATCCCGCTTCCCTGGAACTGATGGAAACTCTGTCTGAACTGCGGCGTGAAGAGGGGATTTTGCTCATCTTTGATGAGGTGCAGTGCGGCCTGGGGCGTACCGGAAAGGCCTTTGCTTACGAACACTACGGGGTGCGGCCTGATATCCTTACCCTTGCTAAGGCCCTGGGGGGAGGACTGCCTATCGGTGCTGCGGTGGCGCGGGAAGAGGTAGCCAGGGTTTTCCAGCCCGGCACCCGACGGTTCCACCTTCGGGGGGAACCCGGTGGCCTGTGCGGCAGCAAGGGCGGTTCTTCAGGTGCTTCAGGAAGAGGGGCTTGTTGAGCAGGCAGCAAAGACCGGGGAGTATATGAAAGCATGCCTGGATGCTCTGCAAAAGAAGTATCCATTTATCAAAGAGGTGCGGGGGATGGGACTGTTGATGGGGATGGAGCTTGACCGTCCCGGACAGGAGATGGTAGCACTCTGTCAGGAGCGGGGACTCCTGATCAACTGCACTGCAGAGCGGGTGATACGCTTCCTGCCTCCTTTGATCATAACCAGAGAAGAGGTTGATGAGGCAGTGGGGATCCTGGAGGAGGCACTGCGTGTTTTAATCTTGTCATAGAAAGCGATATTTTAAACAATAGGGAGATGTAAAAAATGTCTGGTGCATACCTGGATAAAAGCTTAAAAGGACGGGATTTTCTGACGATTTCTGATTTTACCGCTGAGGAGATCCGGCTGCTCATCGATGCCGCCCATGACTTGAAGAGAGACCTAAAAAAGGGCATCCCTCATACGATTTTACAGGGGAAGAGCCTGGGGATGATCTTCACAAAGCCCTCCACACGCACCAGGGTTTCTTTTGAGGTGGGGATGTATCAACTCGGTGGCTATGCCCTTTTCCTGAGCTCCCAGGATATCCAGCTGCGCCGCGGGGAGTCCCTTCCCGATACAGCTGCGACCCTGGAGCGGTACCTGGACGGAATCATGATCAGGACATTTGATCAGGAGGATGTGGATGAACTGGCCCAGTATGCCTCAATTCCGGTGATCAACGGCTTGACAGATATTGTTCACCCTACCCAGGTAGTGGCGGATCTGATGACTGTTGAAGAGCACCAGGGTAAACTGGCGGGTTTAAAGCTTGCCTATATCGGGGATGGGAACAATGTTGCCCATTCTCTGTTGCAGATTTGTGCCAGGATGGGGGTGCACATGACCATCGCCTGCCCACAGGGGTATGAGCCGGATGTGTCAGTCCTTCAAGCCGCACGGAAGGATGCAGCCAAGTCCGGTGTACAGCTGGAGGTAGTGGAGGATCCGGTTGAGGCGGTCAAGGGCGCTGATGCTGTTTACACAGACATCTGGGCGAGTATGGGACAGGAAAAGGAACAGGAAAAGAGGGCGCAAGTTTTCCAGCACTATCAGGTAAATACTGAATTGCTAAAAGGAGCAAATGAAGATGTGATTGTTCTGCACTGCCTGCCTGCTCATCGCGGTGAAGAGATCACCGATGAGGTTATCGATGGACCCCATTCGGTGGTTTTTGATGAGGCGGAAAACCGCCTGCATGCCCATAAGGCTATTATGGCCCTATTAATAGGTTAAAGAGTGCCTGGCAGAAATGGATGTCAGATGCCGGAGGTCGGAGAAAAGACGGCCGCTTTTGGTGCCTGGTACTAAGGGGTATCCCTCTTTCCGGTGATCTTACCGGAGGTTGCATTGGTGTCAAATTGATTATCTATTTATGGAGACTCGCCGTTGACAATGGCGGGTTTTTTCTATAGAGCGATGTTATCTATGGGGCCGGCACCCGGATTTCTGCCTGGCCGCGGCGGGTTTCTTCTCTGTAGATTATGTTGCCCTTTGACACCGGCGGAGAATAAAAACAGAGGGAAAGTCAGCAAAATGGAGCAAAATGGTGACGCAAAATGGTGACAGTCACCAGTAACCCAAAGTGGTGACAGTCACCAATAACTGAACACCACAACATATGACATGTAAAGAATGCCCATATATTTATTGCAGCATTCAAAACCATTTTACGTACTTTTCGCACAGCCTGCCGTTCTCGTATCCCACCCGGTGGATGAGAACCGAGTGAGACGCGAGAGTGAGACGCGAGAACCGTCCCCGTGTCTCAGCCAGCAGAAAGTAAATTACTCAAGCCTGACCCCAGGGAGGGAAAGGTTGGTCGATGGCGAATACATAAAGCACATCCTAATACAGGAAGATAGGTAAAGTGGGGGATTTATTTGCGACTTCTTCATGCTGCAGATGTGCACCTGGCTCCGGGAGTGCCGGAGCGCATGGAGGCCTTCCGTTCTGTGTGTCAGATGGTGGAAGATCTCGACTGTTCAGCCTTACTCATTTGTGGGGATCTCTTTGATTCCACCGCTGCTGCCCAAGATCTCAGGGTCGAGGTGCGCGAATTGTTTGATTCCTTGGGTAAAGATGTCTTTTTGATCCCTGGCAACCACGACCTACAGGCTTTTCAATCCGGAGAGTACTACGGGAGGGATGTACACATCTGCAAGTATCCTGTCAGGTGGGAACTGGAGGGGGTTCCTCTCCTGGGAATACCCTATCTTCCAGGGCGGCAGGGTATCGAAGCACTCTGTTCCTTAGTGCATGGGGAAGAGTCCCCTTTTATAGCTCTTATGCATACGGATTTCTACAATTCATCGTTATCAGCCTGTTTTTTTGCTGAAGAGAAAGATGACCAAGGCAGTGCCTGTTTATGGGACCGGGATCTGGAGCAGTTCCCTCCGTCCTACATCGCATTGGGGCACTGGCACAACCCTACACGCCCTCCCATCAAGATTAACAACACACAGGTGGCCTACAGCGGAACTCCCTATCCTACGGCAAAGGGGGAGAATGGGGCGCGCATCGTTTTTCTCATCGAAGTTTCTGTTGAGGGTATTTGTGTAGAGGGGGCGGAGATCCCTGGGGTGCCCCGCAGAGAAGCGGTATCCTTCTTCTTTGTTCCCGGGGAAGAGGAAAAAATATTAGAAGAGATAGGCACTTTTCTGGAGAGTGAGGCTGACAGCCAGGTTATCCTGGATCTGGAGGCAGAGGGATGGGTAGAGGGTATCAGTGAAGAGGACTGTGCAGCAGAAATAGAATTGATGGTGAGAAAAAACCGCGCTCGCTGGAGAGCCGTCAACACCGGAACACCTCAGATCACCGGAATGGAGAGGCTGTCAGGGGTTGCCTTACGATGCCTGCAGTTCCTGGGTGAATTGGAACCCCCGGATCCCCTGGCTCTGGAGGACTGCAGTGACCCATCTCTATATGAACTCGCCCGGGAAGTGCGGGAAGACCGACATGGCCTTTATCGCAAGGCTCTTTCCTTGCTGCTGCAGCAGATGGGAAGGGGGAGATAGAGTGCGGATTTTGGAGATAAATTGCCAACCTGTGGGGCCCTTGACTAAACCGGTGTTGTATCTTCATAGCTATAAGAACTGCACAGTTGTTTTCGATGAAAATGAGACCGGGAAGACATCCCTGGTTGACATAATCGTAAATATGCTCTTTAAAAGAGGGAGCGCCCAGTCGCGCTTTCAATCACGGCGCTTTGATGACTATGATGGCTATGTAAAGCTGGAATACCAGGGGAATGAGATGACCTGCACAGGAAGTGTTGATCTGGACAAGAACTTCGGTTTCCCCCAGGAGTTTTCGCGGCTGCCTATTGTGCGCGGCAGTGACCTTCATTTTCTCTGGTCCGGCAAACGAGAGAAAAAGGGACCTCTTATTGATGCCTTGTATCCAGCATTTTTCAGCGGATTTTGAAGATAATCTGAGTACAGTTGTGGCAAATGCCCGCTCTGCGGCAGGGCTCCCGGCTAAGATGAACTACTGGACGAAGGGTAAACTGGAGGAGATCGGAGAGCAACTTGATCTTTACAGGAAAAAAGAATTTCTATTATCTGTTATG
>NZ_CDRZ01000275.1 GCF_000946815.1 Syntrophaceticus schinkii
ATTATGCTTGCCCTTCGGACCTGCCATGGATTCAACATCTTGATCCATCAGTGTCACTAATGCTTGAATTCCAACAGCCGTACAGAAACTGCTAAATCGTCCTTTCACAGCTTCCCGTAAATCTGATAGAGTCAATTGCTCCATTGGTAACGGGTAAACACTCTTTTCTATCGACTGATCGGCCTTCTTGTGGTATGCTGACATTGGCGGTAACCTCCCTGTATGGTTTTGGTTGTTTCCCAAACCCATTATGCCATATCTGGCTGGGAACCGCCACTTCAATTTCCACGGCTGTTGGGACAATCTCTAAGCCAAGGTATTGAGAAGGGGGGGGGTTACCTATTTTAAACGCACATACCCAAAATGGTATTGGCTGTTATTGATAATTTGCTGCAAATCAGCACCTGTAGAGATTACTTCGAAAAGGCAGGCTTTTAGAGTAGATTCATGCCTGATGTTTTTTATCTTAATCCAGATTCTAGCTAGTGCACCGTGCCATACTGAAGGATAGTCGCTGCTGTTTAAGGGGGTAGGGTGTTTGTGGGATATGATTTCCAAAACATCGGCGCTATAGGCAATATCATTGGAGCCTCCCGCGTTTTCACCAATGCCAAAAAGGAGTGTTACTTTGCTACCTTCTTTAATAGCTTTGTTATAATCGTCAACCCTTTTTTGCGACATACCGTAATAAAGCGATTGTGTGGAGAACCAAGTATAGCCCCTTGTTGCTTCATCGGAAATATAGGCTTGCATAACATCATGACCGTTATATTCGTTCCCATTATTATCACATACATTGTTTAATTTCATAAAAATAAATAATTCGTCTCCGTTTAACGGGCAGGTCGAGTCCCGATCCCGAAGCATTTGCTTCACCCCTTCAACATTAAGATATTTACGCTTTAGCTTTAAGTATAAATCCTCGTCTTTAGCCAACATGTACATTTCCAACATATCGTTTAAAGCAACAGTTTTTGTAATCTTTTTACTGCTCACAAACTCGTTAAACATTTGTTGAACTGTTTCGTGTGCTTTGATCGTCATATAGTCTTTGCGGGGCATTCTATTACCTCCCTAATAATTGTACCATTACGCCGAAAGAGACTAGGATAATTGTACCACAGTGCCGAAAGAGTTGCAACACAGTTTGTAGTAGGCGTGTTTGTAGTAGGCGCGCATCAAAAATCGTGAATCCTATGCTGAGAATTCCCCGCCACTACACCGCCGTTAATGCCTGCCGTGGGGCCTGCCGTGGGGACGGGGGTTTTGGCATGTCAGAAGAAAGTTAGAATCAGTTGGGGGTCCTATTCATAGTACCCGGCTTGTTTTATTTATTGCTTGTATGGGTTAGGGGTAATCGTCCCGGGGCAGGTAGCAGCGCAAAGGTACCTGGTACCACCCGCATTTTGTCGAATTCCAGCGAACAGGCCAATACACTAATATCCAGAGAATTGCAAAGGTTATTGCTGGCGCTAATAAGTTTCAGCTTAGGACTGTTGGACTAAAAGACTTACGTTTTCCAGGGATGACCAAAGGCTTTGTTTCTTTTGCCAATATAGGTGTATGGGCTTAATCGGTCTTACCGTTTCCACAGGCTTAATATCACATCATCCTTGTGGCTATTCTCGTCAATTCAGACCGGCGTTCTTGTGCCGGGTGCTCAATTTAAATAACGCCCATGCTTAGTGTAGGGGTGTATACTCTGCTTGCTGACAAAGTTTCATTTATCAGCAGTTTTTCATTTTTTGGGATGATAATAAAGTATAATCGAAACAGGAGAAACCATGGGATGAGGGTTTTGAATCTTGAGGAGGGGTTTTGAATGGAGAATAGGGGAGTTCTCACTAAGGTTCTAGCTGTGGCAGGGACAGTACTCGTGTGGATTCCGATCCTGTTTACGATCATAACAGCTGTAATCGGAACGATATATGCCCGCAGGGTGCGATTTGACTTCCTGATGCCAGCTGAGCTCTTTCCGATTGCTTTGGTTGGTGCCCTGCTGCTTTTGTGGGCGGCGCAGCGGGCTCGTTCCCAACGAAAACTCATCGGTTGGGGTTTGGTCTCTATGACAGCATTTCTTTTTGGCGGGCAGGCCCTTGCCGTAGTCAGCGGACTCGCCTCAGGCGCGGCCGAGCCAACGGGCTGGGCTTGGGCACTGGTTGTTGCTTCAATTGCCCTTTATTCGCTGGCGCTTATTGGGGTTTGTATAGCGGGTGTGTTGTTGGTGAGGAAGCTGTACTTTTTCAAGTAACAATAATATCTGCATCAGTATTTATATGCAGGTATGAATCCGTGATTTTAATTCTTTGAGCAAATAATGCGTAATAAAAAGTTCCCTCAAAACATTAGTTTGAGGGAACATGAAATGTGCTCATTTTATTAACTTCAGACCTGTAAACCTCGTTGTATAGAGATATTAGCACTCAATTGAGACGACTGTCTCTACAATAATTTATCAACATACTCTTTTGCTTCTTTTAAACCCATCCCTGTAACATCTCTCAGTTCTTTAACAGCTTTAACTTTTTTGCCCGCTACAATAAGACTTCTTAATTCATTGTCTATATTAGGTTCTTCTGCTCCTACTTGTTTAGCAATTCGATCAAGCTTTAAATTCATTAGTTGTATTTGTTTTTGCAGGGTATTAACAGAACTGATCAGCGAAAAGATTCCTACTGCAAGTGCACCACCTATAACTATATACTCCATATGCATTCCCTACCTATCTCAGCGTTCAAATTTTTTATTAAGTAAAATACCTTATTCATTTTAGTTTATATTATTTATTTTGTAAATGTTCATTAACTTTGCTGCTGAGTCCGATAGGCTACAATGTAACCACTCGCAACGGCTAAGATGTCAACAATAGTCCTGATTATTAAATCAGGTATATCAGCTTTAAACACTAACGGCATGAAAAAGTTAAATAGCAACAAATCAAAGTCCAAAGAGTAAAAAGCATACTATCATTATTTTGTTTATCTTTTTATGTGTTTCAATATACTGATTTAACCATTGAATAACAACAGCTATGGCCTATTGCTTTAACTATTTATGGGATTTTCACTTACAGCTTGATAGCGGCAATGTATTTATTTGTAATGAATAGTCTTTACGGAAGTAGATTAATAAACGGCTTAAAATATGGGTTATCCTGTTGTGTGATATGGGTTGTATACCTTTTAGAGCCGCTGCCTCATGTTGCTCCAATAGACAAATTTACATACCCTTTGGCTGATGGCATAACTTTAATCATACTGCCTGCATTCCCGTAATTTATAACGAGGGTGGGTCCACACCTAGAGTTGTGTAGATCTCTTTCTGCTTCTTGGTGATTTCACCGAGCAACCTACCATGCTCCGGGGACTCAAATTGCTCGATTATATCGAGTTCATCAAGCAATCCCTGCAATGTCCATTTTTCGAATAGACCTGCATCTTGCATTTTTTTCTTGACGTACGAAAGGTAAATAAGTGCTACAAACTCCACGAAAAGCATCCCGTTGAGTGAGAGTTCTGAGGAAACCTGCATTCTCCTGAAGTTCAACCGGTCCTTAAGGTTGCCAAATCCTTTTTCCACAATGTCCTTACTGCGATAAAGAGATAAAGCTTCAAATGGATCTTTCACTTCATTGGATAATATTGCAAAATAGCCATAGTCCCTGGCAGCTTGACTCATAGCCTCTTCCTTCGGCTTGATCTTTCGGCCTCTCTTTGGGGTCGTAGTGACGTCAAAGAACTTATCATAGTCCTTCATGCGATACTCTTTGAGTGTATTCTCCGCGAGGTCGTTGTACAGGCTGGTCAGGTAATCGTTCATGTCTGTTTGATCTTTCGCAGTCTTCTCCGGATTATAGAAAAGATGTAGATACGCGCGTCTTTTCGATTTAAGAACATCGCCTTTATAGGGCCTCTCCTGCTCATAATCCCATTCTATGGTTCGGCAAAGGGCGTAAATACCAAACTGGGTTTGTAGATTCGACCAGCGCTGGAGGTTTTCCCGCTCTTCTTCCAATATCTCTTTGACATACTTGAGCCCCAGTTTTACACCAATGATAAACTTCTGGTGATTCTTGTAGAGCAAATTGATGTTTTCTTTACTATAGAATCCTCTATCTAAAATCACACTGACCTTTTTGTAACCCATCACATCGAACTCTGCCATCAGTTGTTTTACTGTCTTCACATCTGTAATATTGCCGGGGAGTTTTCGGTAATAGAAGGGCAGACCGGACTCTTCACCAAAGAGAAGTGCCAGGTTAATCTGAGGAAGTCTGTCGTGTTCCTTATTTCTGCCTTTTTTCACTTGGATCAGCGTCTCAGAGTAGCTCGAAATAGACGTAATATCAAAGGCCCAATACTCTTTTTCGAGGCGACGCTTGCCTTGTTTTTTAAAGAATGCCGTTCGCCCCTCTTCATCAATCGATTGAAAAAGCTCGCTACTCCGTTGCGAGGGAAGATCATCTCCATAGGGATGGATATGAAGTTTCTGCCAATGGGAAAAGCGGCTAAGGGCGTTGTTCTCTTCCAGAATCAGATAGTATGCGATCGATAGGATCTGTTTGTACTGGTCGGGGAAGCAAGACTTAAGATCTTCAGCCACGCCGGTCAGCCGGCCGATTTGATCCAGCAAATAGCTTGCACCGTAAAAACTCCTCCGCATTTTTGTGATCGGCGCAGATCCTGGTTTTATCGGAACGGCAGGCTTCTGCTCCTGACTCTTTTTATAGGAGCGAGTAGGCACAACTTCGCCCGTATCCGGATCCAGTTTGCCAATCAACGTTCTCTTAGCTCTAGATTGTTGTTTCTCTTTATCCCAATAGGGTTCGTTCTTAGCAAGCTCGGGGGGGGGGGAAGCACCCCCTCGCAAGGGTACCGTGTACCACCCGCATTTTGTCGAATACTAGCAAACGTGAAAATATGAACTGTGAACTTAAGAGAACCTCTGCCAAGGAAGTCCGCGGGGTTCTTTTATAACATAATGTTTATTATTGGAATAATTAGCAAGGTCGGGAAAAGGTATTTCTTTTGCTTCGCAACGGTACCGGTTGCCACCTCGCTTTCGTTAAATCGGCTGTGGCCTGGGACGGAATACTATTTCACTGCTAATCAATATCCTATTTCAAAAGGTGGCCTTAAATCACTATAATTAGCACAAGTGACAAAGTGCAAGTGACAAAGGGACGGGGGTCATGTCATCCAGGACGGTGACACGACCCCCGTCCCTCTGTCATCTGTTTGCAGGAGTTATGCTTTTAATGTAGAATCATTCTATAGAGCATATGCCATGAAATAACTAAATACTGCTAAATTGACCACGGAGGTCTATTACCCTGCAGGGAGCAGGGTACAATAGGCATTCGTGGTTTTTTATTTTACCAGGATAAACATATTTGTTTATAAGTGCAGGAGGATCTATTGATGCTCAAATACATCGCCAGACGCTTGGCCATGCTGGTTATCGTGGTGATCGGTGTTACACTGATTACTTTTACGATGATGCACCTGGCACCAGGAGATCCGGCGGAACTGATCGCCACAGCCAGGTATGGCATGGAAAATCTTACAGAAGAAGATGTTGAACGAATTCGGGTGGCTGAGGGTTTGGATGCCCCTGTTTTCATCCAGTATCTGCGCTGGTTGGGGCATACGGTCGAGGGGGGATTTTGGGTGGCGTCACCTCGTCACTGGTGACCCGGTTCAGGAGGAGATCTTGCTCAAGATTCCCGCTACATTTCAGCTGGCTTTGGCTGCCCTAGTTGTTTCCCTCTTGATAGCCATACCCGCAGGAATTATTTCAGCAGTAAAACAGTATTCTCCGCTGGATTATTTGACGATGACCGGTGCCTTGCTGGGGGTTAGTATGCCTAATTTTTGGCTCGGGCTCCTGCTCATTCTTTTGTTTTCGGTGACACTGGGGTGGTTTCCCGTCTTCGGCTACGGAAGCTTACGCCATATGATCTTGCCTGCGGTAACCCTGGGTACAGGGATGGCTGCCATTACCACCAGGCTGACGCGTTCCAGCATGCTGGATGTTTTAAGGCAGGATTATATTATCGCTGCCAGGTCCAAGGGTTTGGCTGAAAGAAATGTCATCCGCACCCATGCACTGAAAAATTCCTTTATCCCTGTAGTTACCATCGTCGGGCTTCAAATAGGTCACCTGCTTGAAGGGACGGTGATTGTGGAGTCTATCTTTGCCTGGCCGGGTATAGGAAAACTGCTGGTAGATTCCATCTTTGCCAGGGATTTTTCCATGATCCAGGGGTGTGTCCTTTTATTTGCTGTTCTCTTTGTCATCGTTAATTTGCTGGTGGATATTTCTTATGTATACCTTGATCCCAGGATCAGGTATGAGAAGGAGAGTTAGTTTTGGCTTCATGCAGCTGTTGCAGTGGAGAGGAATCTTACTTTTATTCAGCTTAAGAAAAACAAACTGGCCATCATCGGGCTGTTGATCATCTCGCTGCTGGTTATTGTCGCAGTTTTTGCGCCTGTTTTAGCGCCGCACCATCCCTATGAACAGGACCTGGACAGGGTTATGATGGCTCCCTGTTCAGAATATCCCTTTGGAACCGATGATTTTGGGCGTTGCATCTTAAGCAGGATTATCTTCGGAACAAGAATATCCCTGGCCATCGGTCTTATCGTCACCGCTATTTCTGCTGTTGCCGGGATCATTTTGGGAATGCTGGCCGGATTTTACGGTGGGGTGATCGATGAGGTGATCATGCGCATTGTTGATATTTTTCTGGCCTTCCCCGGGCTGATTCTCGCTTTGGTGATCGCGGGGCTTTTGGGACCCGGTATGTTTAATGTTCTGTTTGCTCTGGCACTGGTAGGGTGGATGGGTTATGCCCGGGTGGTACGTGGAGCGGTACTGGCGGAAAAGGAAAAAAGTTTTGTGGAAACAGCGATGTCTTTAGGGGCAAGTGATCTGTATATCATGTGCCGGCACTTACTGCCAAATGTGATCGCTCCTGTGATTGTGATGGCAACTCTGGGTATCGGGCATACCATCCTGGCAGCTGCGGGATTGAGCTTTCTGGGGTTGGGGGCTCAGCCACCCATACCGGTCTGGGGTTCGATGCTGAATGATGGCAAACAGTATCTGCAAACCGCGCCATATATGACGATTTTTCCTGGCCTGGCCATTATGATTACGGTTTTGTCATTTAATTTCCTGGGAGATGGTCTGCGAGATATTTTCGATCCCAGACTCAAGGAAAAAAGTATTGAATAGGAGGGATCCCCTTGGCTCTACTCAGTATTCGCAACCTGACAACTGTATTTCATGCAGAAGAGGGAGAGATCAAGGCGTGTGATCAGGTCAGTATGGATATCCCTGCAGGAAAAACAATCGGCCTGATCGGGGAAACAGGGTGCGGCAAATCAGTTCTGGGGATGTCCATCCTGCGTCTGCTGCCGCGCAATGCTGTAATAAGAGGAGAAATATATTACAAGGATCAGGATGTCTTGAAGATGAACGGTGATCAACTGAAGCGTTTACGGGGAAATGAAATAGCGCTGTTGCCCCAGAGCCCCTCTACATCCTTGAACCCGGTTTTAAAGATAGGCTTTCAGATCGCTGAGGGTCTGCATCTGCACAGGAAAACAAAGTGGGAACAGGCGTGGGAAAAGGCTGTGGAGATGCTGGATTTTTTAAAACTGCCGGAACCCGAAAAGAGGGTTCAGGAATACCCCCATCAGCTGAGCGGTGGCATGAAGCAGCGCGCTTTAGCTGCGGCCAGCATTACCGGAAATCCTTCTCTGCTGATTGCTGATGAACCCACCAAGGGGCTGGATGCGGTTTTGCGAGCTCAGGTTGTAGGGGTTTTACGGCAACTCGCCCGGGAGACAGGTGCAGCGATGCTTTTGATCACCCATGACTTGAAGGTGGCAGCCAGTCTCTGTGATCAGATCGCTGTTATGTATGCGGGGGAGATACTGGAACAGGGTGCTGCAGAACAGGTGCTTAAAGACCCTGTGCACCCATATACAAAGGGACTCTTGGCCTCTCTCCCTGAACACGGGCTGCACCCCATTCCCGGATACAGCCCCAGTTTGCTCGATGTGCCTGCAGGATGCAAGTTTCACCAGAGATGTTCGCTGGCCCGGGATCTTTGTGCAGAGAAATGCCCTCCTTTACAGGTAATCAATGGAGTTCAAGTGAGGTGTTTTTTCGGTGATCAGAGTGGAGAACCTCAGCAAGAGCTACACAACAGGGATCTTCAAGAAGCAGCAGTTTAAAGCAGTTGACGATGTAACCTTTACAATTGCACCAGGGGAAACTCTAGGCTTGGTCGGGGAGAGCGGCTGTGGTAAATCTACTTTGGCAAGGGCTATTTTAAGGCTGATCACTCCTTCCAAGGGGAGAGTTTTCTTTAAAGGACGGGATGTTGCTGCCGCAGGAACCCGGGAACTCAATAAAATCAGGGGGAAGATGCAGATCATTTTCCAACACCCTGAGACAGCTCTCAACCCTCGCTTGAGGATATATGACAGCATCACTGAGCCGATGCGCATTCAGAATGTGGTCAGTGACCGCGCTGAGGAGAGAGAGCGTGTCTCTGCTCTGTTAGAACAGGTGGGCCTTTATGAAGAGCATCTTACCCGCTACCCCCATGAACTGAGTGGGGGGCAGATTCAAAGGGTTGTACTGGCACGTATTCTTTCCCTGCACCCGGAATTTATTGTGGCAGATGAGCCTACATCTATGTTGGATGTCTCTGTTCAGGCGCAGGTGCTTAATATTTTTAAAGAGATTCAGCAAAAATATGATATTTCTTACCTGTTCATTTCACACGACCTGGAGGTTGTCCGCTGGATGAGCGATTGCATGGCTGTGATGTATAAAGGGAGAATAGTGGAAATTGGACCCACAGAAGATGTCTATCAAAACCCGCAGCACCCTTATACAACCCTGCTGGTAGATGCCTTTACATCTTTTAATAACGGTCGGGAAGAAACCACTGAGGTTGCGGTAATGAGCCGTGAAATTGAGCCGGGGGGGTGCAGGTATGCTCCCTTTTGTTCCGCTGCCAGTGCAGCATGTGATGAGGTTCCGGAGTTAAAGGAGGTAACAAGAGGGCATTATGCGGCTTGCCGGCATGTTTAAGACCATCCGTCCTCTGTTTTCCCGGCGGGATAGGGTGTTATATAGAAGATTGCTGTGTATGTAAGGGATATGGTTTCAACTATACTGATTTATCAGGAAGGAGAGGTGAAAAAGCTGCTGAATATGTAATTTCACAGGGGTTAGCGGATAGCGCGGCTCCATTTTATCATCTGCATAAATAAATAGGCAAACAAAACATATCGGTTAAGGAGGTTACGTTATGAGGATGAAAAGGCTTTGTGTTTTACTCTGTGTTGCTGTGTTTTTTTCTTTTTGCTCTGGGAGGATGTGGTGGAGAAGAGGCCAAACCGGAACAGGTTCTCCAAGTGGCCATCAGTTCTGATATCAATACCTGGGATATCGTGCAGTTCCCTGATGGAGATGCCAGGTTTGTCTGGTCGCAGATCTATGAAACCCTTGTCCGTTTGGACGAAGACCTTAATATGGTACCTGGTCTGGCCGAGTCCTGGGAACCCCAGGATAATGGAAAGGTATGGATATTTCATTTAAAGAAAGGTGTTAAATTTCATGATGGCACCGAGTTTAATGCAGATGCGGTCAAATATTCCTACGGTGATCGCGGGTATGTCACTGAAGTAAAAACACTGCAGTTGGAGAATATTGAGGCTATCGACAGCCACACTGTCAAGTTTACCTGTGTAAGGCCAATGCCCTTGCCTACATATCTGACACATGTGGCCTGGCCGGTTGTCAGCCCAACCAGTCTTGATTCTGCAGGCAAGTTTAGCAAGCCCATTGGTACAGGCCCTTATAAATTCTCCAAACATACAAAAGGGCAGGAGGTTATCCTGGAGAGAAATGATGACTATTGGGGAGGAAAAGAAAAAATTGAAAAAGTAATCTTTAAGATCATCCCTGATGCATCTACAAGGATGATGGCCCTTAACTCCGGAGATGTGGATATGAGTATTAAGGTGCCCGAATCAGAAGTACAGAAGCTGGAGAAGGACGCCAATATTACAGTACACAGAAAGTTAACGACCTTTACAGATTTTATGCAGTTTAACACCGCTCGTGCTCCTTTCGATGATGTCAATGTGAGAAAAGCTGTGGCTTATTCTATTGACACAGAGGGGATTGTGAAGAACATCCTCAACAACATCGGTGTGGCTGCCCAGGGGTGCCCCTATTCGCCTGTGATGATGTACAGCAGCAAGGATCTGCCACTGTACAGCCAGGATGTGGACAAAGCCAAGAGCATTTTAGCTGATGCGGGTTGGAAAGATAGTGATGGTGACGGGGTTTTAGAAAAGGATGGAAAACAGTTGAATATAGATCTGGTGCTTTCTGCATCATGGGGAGCCAGGCAGCAGAAAATAGCAGAGGCCGCCCAGGCCCAGCTGGCAAAAGCCGGTTTTGCCGTTAATGTGAAACAGGTGGAAGGCGCAGCCATGGAGCAGTTGGAGAAGGAGGGCAATTTCGACATTCTGATGAGGACCGGGTTCTTTGTTTGGGGCCCTTATCCACACCATGTTAAGATTCACAGTTCCAAAAACTACAAGAGCCATTACAATAATCCTGCTTATGATCAGCTTGTAGCCAAAGGGGAAAGCGAAATCGATGAAAAGGAAAAGCAGAAGATTTATGCTGATATCCAGAAGATGATTTTGGAAGACCTCCCGGCATTCTACATTGTACATGAGCAGAAGATAGTAGCCACCAGGAGTAATGTCAAGGGGTATCAGATCACAGCGGAAGACCCGTGGCTGAACTTAAAAGGGATAGAGCTTACTAAATAGCCAGGGTTTGAGGCAAAATGATTCCACTACAAAAAAGTCATTTTCGTTCGAAGTGGAATCAAATATAGGTATCTAATTGCTGCTGTGGGCGGTGGCTGACTGTCGCCGCCCACAGTTAAAATGCTTATCGATGTCAAGCTGTGTATAGGAAAATAGAGGTCAGATGCCAGAAGCCGGAGGTCGGAAGTAACCAGGAACTGCATCATGCTGATTTCACTCTTCCGGCTCCATTTTTGAGTCGCCCCTGGCCCACTGGCGGTTTCCGATAAAGTGGGAAAGTACTCCCACGAATAATGTTAATTGGAAAGAGTGATGATCAGGATACTGTCCGGATGAGCATGAGATGGGGTAAAAGACGTCTGAGAAAAAAATATTTTAGGGGGAGGAAGAAAAGCTTGTCTGAACAACACCGTAAGTATTTTAATGAAAAAGCCGCTCATTGGGATCAAATGGTCGAGGATAAAACCCTGCAAGGCCTTGACCTGATCATTAAAGGATTAGAAATCAAACCCGGAAGTGTTGTCCTGGATGTGGGTACAGGTACCGGTATTCTGATTCCCTTCCTCAAAGAGGCTGTTGGGGATTCTGGCAGTATTGTTGCCCTGGATTTAGCAGAAGAAATGCTCAAGAGAGCAAAAGAAAAACACGGGGAGCAGGTGCGCTATGTACAGGGGGATATTGTTAATACCCCTTTTGAGGACAATTCCTTTGATGAAATGATCTGCAACTCTTGTTTTCCCCATTTTCAAGATAAAGAAGTCGCAGTAAAGGAGATGATGCGCATTCTGAAACCGGGAGGCAGAGTAACAGTATGCCATACTGCGAGCAGGGAGGATATGAATGCTATGCACCGGTCGTTCGGCGGTGTGGTGGGAGAGGACATGCTGCCAGATGATGATGAGATGAAGTCTATGTTTCAGCAGGCGGGATTTGCCAGTATTGAAATCTCTGACAGCGACAGGGGATATCTTCTCACTGCAAGAAGATACCAGCCGCGGGGACGGTGACTTTGGCAGGTGCTGCTGCTAACGGTACCCTAGCAAGCTCGGGAGAAAAGCACCCCCCTCGCAAGGGTACCGTTTACCACCCGACTTTTGTCGAATACTAG
>NZ_CDRZ01000276.1 GCF_000946815.1 Syntrophaceticus schinkii
ACATGGATAAGCTCAAACTCATCGTAGCCGCAAATAATTCCGCAGGTCACGATGAATAAGATATCGGTTAATCGATGCCATATCTTCCCTTCCATTCTACTATCGTTCAATCCGCTAAAATAATCAAAAAACTTCCCTTGATATAAGCTTTCGCTCATCAGTATCCCCTCCACATATACTTCTGAGCTATAGCTTAATTCATAGTTGGTTGATTGTCCAGCAACTTTTACACCCATTTACTTCCTACATGAATTTGCCGTGATCTATGCCTGCACCTAACCCTTTAAACAGGTCGGGAAAAGCGGGAAAGGATATATTCAGACATCCGGCATCTTCAACAATGGTTTCTCCCCTGGCAATCAGTCCTGCTACAGCCAGTGCCATGGCCATTCTGTGGTCACCCCATGAATTTACCCGCGCACCCTCCAGTTGGCTACCCCGGATGCGCAGACCATCCGGCTCTTCTTTGATCTCTGCTTTCATTTTCCGCAGTTCAGCAGTAATTGCCTGCAGGCGGTCGGTCTCCTTCACCCGCAGTTCACCCGCATCACTGATGATGGTCTCCCCTTGCGCTGCCGCAGCTGCAACAGCCAGCACAGGTATTTCATCCAGCACCCGTGGGAGCAGTTCACCCTCTATGACTGTGCCCTTCAGATCTGCAGATCTGACGAGCAAATCAGCCACCGGTTCATTATTCCATGAACGCACATCCCGCAGCTCAATCTCTGCGCCCATCATTTTCAGCACATCAATGACTCCTGTCCTGGTTGGATTGATTCCAACACTTCTGATCATGATCTCACTGCCCTTTACCAGGGTTGCAGCAACTATCAAAAAAGCAGCCGCGGAAATATCGCCCGGCACCTGAAGAATCTGCCCTTGCAGCCCTTTATTCCCCTCAAGGTGGATCATCTTCCCGTTTATTCTCAAAGGTGCCCCGAAAACCTGAAGCATTCTTTCGGTATGGTCCCTGCTGGGAATTGGTTGGATGATGGTGGTTGTTCCCGATGCCTTTAAACCCGCCAAAAGGATTGCAGATTTCACCTGGGCACTGGGAACAGGGAGCCTGTACTCGATTGGTCTGACCTGGCGTAGTCCCTTGATGGCAAGAGGGGCATATCTGTTCTCGGATCTCCCCTGGATCTGTGTCCCCATCATTGTTAATGGAGTGATTACCCTGCCCATGGGGCGCCTGCATAGGGACTGATCCCCTGTCAGAACCGCAAAGAGATCCTGCCCCGCTAACAATCCGAGCAAGAGGCGCATTGTGGTCCCTGAATTCCCCGCATCTAAAATCTCCGCGGGCTCTTGTAAGCCATCAAGTCCTCTTCCCATAATGCGGATAAACCCGTCTTTTTTCTCTATTCGTGACCCCGAGCTTTTTCAGGCACTGTAGTGTTTGTATGCAGTCCGCTCCCCACAAATAGTTATAAATATCTGTGGCCCCCTCTGCTAGAGAGGCGATCAAAGCAGCGCGGTGGGAAATAGACTTATCTCCTGGCACAGAGCAGGTACCAGATAGCTTTCCACCGGACAAAACCCGCAGTTTCATCTTCACTCACCTCATCTTCTTCTTTTTACAGCAATATCGGCCTTGCATAACACTTGAAACGCCCTCTCCACTTCTCTCTCGGTCTTAAACCCCAGTCTAATAGTGCCACCCTCTCCCTCACGGATGCGGAGAATTTCCAAATCAGATATATTGATCTCTTCTTCCCCTAAAAGACCGGTGATCAAGGCGATACTGCCAGGGCGATCAGGCACCGTACAGATCAGTTCGTAAAGGTAGGTAGAGTGACCCTTTAAATGAAAGGTATCTTTTGGCGTTCGCAGCAAGGCCGCTGCATGAATAAGACAAGTTCATTATAGTCTTCCCGCTCTAAAAGCTGTTCACAGTGCAGCAGCACTTCACGGAAATGTCTGGTGAGTTCGATCACATTCCTGCGATTAGTTGCAAAAATATCTCGCCACATCACCTGGCTGCTGGCAGCTATACGCGTCATATCCCGGAAGCCCCCCGCAGCTAAAGTGAGAGCCTGGGGGTGTGTTTCTGAAAAATCCGCTGCCAGATTCATGAGGGCCACTGCCATCATATGTGGCAGGTGACTGATCGCCGCCACGATCCGGTCGTGATCATCAGGTGATATAAAGCAGGAGATAGCTCCTGAATCAGCAACCATCTCCTGGATCTTTTGCAATGCTTCGGAATCTGTTCTGGCGGTGGGAGTGAGCACATAAATGGCATTTTCAAAGAGATACAGTTCAGCAGCCTCAATTCCTGATCTTTCAGAACCGGTCATGGGGTGCCCACCCACAAAACGGGAAGGAAAGATCTCTTCAAGCAGAGCAACGACCTCTGCCTTGGTGCTGCCCACATCGGTAACAATGGCCTCAGAAGAGATAGAGGGGGCGATTTCCCTGGCAAGATCAGCGAGATCCCCGACAGGTATGGCAAGAACAACTATATCTGCCTGCTTTACTCCGTTAAGGCAATCTGTTGTGCCTGCAGAGACCGCACCTGTTTCCAGTGCAAGGCGTACAGTGACAGGATCCCGATCAATGCCCACCACTTCATAATTTCCTTTTGCCAGCAGGGCCATCCCCAAGGAGCCACCTATAACACCAAGTCCGATGATGGCGACCCTCATATTTTCTTTCAGTGCTAATTCCCTCCTCCCCATGACAGGCGCTAACAGGGGACATTTCTTTTGTCGCGATCCACGGTTTGCGGTGACAGTCACCCTTCTCTTTCAGCACTATTCCACCCCTTTAGCATGACAACCATTACACAGGGATGGCCCATTTGACACTAACCGGCCAATCTTGCACTATTGCTATAATGCTTTCCGACATCTATTCCGACTTCTGACTTCCGGTATCTGACTTCTATTAACTAGGGCCTCAGACCCCCGGCATCAGAGATCCAATTCTGCCTGACACCGTTAACTGCTCTGCCTATTGCATGGGCAACTTGATGCACTTCCTGGACCAACCCCTGGAAGTTTTCAGGTGTAAGGGACTGCTGCCCATCTGAGAGGGCATCTCCAGGAGAAGGGTGTACCTCGATCAGCAGTCCATCCGCTCCGACTGCTACAGCTGCGCGAGACATGGGGGAGACCATCCACCAGTTGCCGGTCCCATGGCTGGGATCCACCATCACCGGAAGATGGGAAAGGCGCTTGACCACAGGTACCGCATTTAAATCCAGAGTGTTCCTGGTATATGTTTCAAATGTTTTGATTCCCCGTTCACAGAGGATAACCTGGTGGTTGCCTTCAAGCATCATATATTCGGCAGCCATAAGCCACTCCTCAATAGTTGCAGCCGCTCCTCGTTTCAAAAGAACAGGCTTGCCCGCTGCAGCAGCCTCTTTTAAAAGGGGAAAGTTCTGCATATTTCGTGCTCCGATCTGCAGAATATCGGCACAGCCGGCAACGAGCGGTACTAGACGGGGATCCATCACCTCAGTTACGATCAAAAGCCCTGTTTCTGAGCGCGCCTCAACCATGTATTCTAACCCCTTTTCTGCGAGACCCTGAAAAGAATACGGGGAGGTGCGGGGTTTAAACGCCCCCCCGCGCAGGAAGGTGGCTCCCGCTTCCTTCACTGCAAAGGCACACTCCAGCAGTTGTGTTCTGGATTCTACAGCACAGGGGCCTGCCATCAGGTGAACATCCTTGCCCCCGATAGCCTGACCCCCAACTTTAATTATTGTACTATCTTGTTTAAATTCGCGACTTGCCAGCTTAAAAGGATTCAGAATTGGAATCACCTTTTCGACCCCGGGCATTACATCGATCGATAATCTAAATGCTCTCGTGCGGTCACCGATCACACCGATGATAGTGCGAGCTACTCCCTTGGAAATATGTACTGTAAACCCTTCCTTGATTAATTTCGACTGTACTGCTTTTATTTCCTTTATTCTTGCCTGCCCATCCATGATAATAATCATCTTGCTGACCTCCTCAGAGTGACAGGGAACAGCAGGATAACAATAAAAAACACAAAAAATACTCCAGGTAAGGAGTATTAGACAAGCTATCCCTCCTGCCATACTGCCGTCCTGCCAAAATTTTAATACACCGGGTATCCTACCAATTTCCACCGTACTGCTCCCCCGGTTACCTCATTCTAACATAAGTCAATCGGGAATGAAAGAAGAAGCTCACAGGATATCCTGTGAGCTTCTTCACAATAATCAACTAACTATTCATCTTCTAGCGTAATTGCTTCCTCCGGGCACTCCTCTACACAGGTTTCGCAATCTGTGCAGTCATCCGGACGAGCAACCTTGGACTTATCATCTTCCATCTCGAAAACTTCACTGGGGCACACATCAACACAGGTTTCACAGCCAGTACACTTGTCCAGATCTACTTTCGGCGGCATAATTATCCCCTCCCTTTTCTACTTATTATAATGACAAAACTAAAAAGATCATACAAGCCTGTTTTAAAGATGTCAACCGTTTTTTCCATCCAGGTCAGGTCTGAGCACCGCTGCATCCTCCAAATAAATGTGCTTCACTTCGTCCTGGGCACAATCCATATAAGCATGGACTAAGACACGCACACACATCTGCAGAGCTCCAGGTACAGGTATTTCCGTTGTACAGAAAAGGGGCACATGAACCCACCCCAGCTCCCGGGCAGCTTCAGCCGGAAATGTGGCATTCAAGTCCGGTGTAAGCGAAAGGATAATACTGATCATTCTTTCAGGTTCCAGTAAATTTTCATCAGCAATGATCCTCAGCAGTTCCCTGGCAGCTCCCCTGATTGCCTCAGGGGTATTTTCCGGAACAGGTGCTGCACCGCGGATACCTCGTACCCATAATGTTCGTCCCATGAATAAACCACCATCTTTTTAAGAAACCACACGGTGCCCCAGGCCGACTGCCACTTCGTCAAGATGCAGCAGCCCAATCCCAAAGAAAACAGCTACACTCACATGGTCATTGTACCGGGCTATTCCGATCTTACCACCTACATTGAAGCCCACAGCCTTTAAGCTTATCTGGCTCAAAGCCTCTCTGGTGGCACCCGCAACAGCACCCTGTTCACTATGGGTTTCTCTGATTACTCCTTCCCTTTTTGCTGCCACAACCGCTCGTTCCATAAACTTTTTTACTGTGCTGATAAACTCACCACCACAGTCCACAGCGGCTGTCTTAATTCCTTGTTTGGCAAACAGAGCCTTTTGCTCTGTCTCCTCTTCTCTTGTCTTCGTAAGCGCCATTTGGATCGCTATAGCGGCTATCTGCCTGCTGCCGTAGCCATTCAAGACCATATCACCCCACCTTTTCTCTATTCGATTCTAACCTTACCTAAACTGGCCCGGGAGGTGTCGGTCGTCACCCGGTAGTTAACCGGAGGCCAGCAAACCCCTTGTGAAACCGCACTTACCTGGAATGTGATAGGATATGGATAAGCAGTGCCATCGAGCACAATTTCATCACCCGCCTTTACGGGAAGCAGAACCTCCCGTTCCTGAAAACCGGCAGCCTTCTTACCATTGATATAAACAGCCGCCCCAGGCAGGATAAAGTAACTGTCAATCTTGAGCTTGACTTCTCCGACCTCTTTCTGCCTCAGGCTCGTCACTGCCAGATCCTGACTTGATAAGGGGACCCCTTCCATTTGCTCAGCAAAACTTAAGTAAAAGCGGATAGGTTCCTTACCCATAAACATCTGAAAAAAAAACCAGCAGAGAAAAAAGGAGCACAACGATAACTTGCAGCCCTTTTTCCCAGCGCTCCAGGCGTTCAAAAAAGTGTCTTCCCATTATTAAGCCCTCCCGCGTAATTCTCTATAACCATCTTTTACGCAGTTCAGGGCATTTTTATGCAGAGCAGGTAAATTTACCTGTTATTAATGCGTTTTTCCAGGTAAAGACGATAAGTACGCAGTTCCTCATTGATCTTATAAATAATACGCTCAACCTGGTGCTTATCCAATAAAACTTCTATCGGAGATATTACTTCCACTTTGCGAAATTCATCCCGCAGCAGAAAAGGGATAACATCCTCGATGGTGTCCGCCTCTAAAGTAAATTCGACAGGTGCATAGGCAATCTCACGTCCGGTGGCCTCATCGCTGACCATATAGACCTCACCATTGGTATTGATGTCTTCGACTCGAACACCCTGAATGGGAATATTCCGCAGCAAGATTGCCCTTTGTTCCCGGACCTCCTCAGCTATCTCCTCCCCTTCCCTCATCCTGGAGAAGAGTTTACCCTGCTTGCCTTCCCCGCGGTAGTCAAAGCGAACTCTAAAACGCAGTTTTGAAGTATCTGTGTTGTTCATCATAATTATCTCCACCTCCCGTGTGATCCTGTAAATATCGTCTCATTTCGTCATATGTCCACAAAATTCCTTCCCAGGATTTAATACTCAATTCCTCGCCTGCTGATAATTCCTTTTTGGAAGGGGTGTTTCCTGAGGGTCATTTCGGTCACCAGATCAGCTCGCTCAATGATCGCTGGGTGAGCATTGCGCCCGGTCAAGATCACTTCAACATAAGGCAATTTTTTATTCAGTAAAGCAATAACCTCGTCCGGAGTCAGGAAGTTCTGGTAGATGGCGTGGTTGATTTCATCCAATACTACGATATCATATTCACCTGAACAGACTGCCTTCTCTGCTGCACTGAAACCCAGACATGTCATTCTTTCACATTCGGCATTATCCTTCCCCTTGGAAGGAAAACACTTGCCACAGCCGCGACACTTCTCTTCTCCCTGCCTGATCAATGTGCTGTAAGGGCAGGTAATCCCATACTGGCGAAATGCAAAATTGGGGTAGAGCCTCTGAGTGCTGTACAATTCCCCGGTATAGGCCCCCCCTTTAATAAATTGTATAAAGCAGACAAAAAATCCGTGCCCAACTGCCCTCAGGCACTGTCCCAGGGCAGCGGTTGTCTTGCCTTTACTGTCTCCTGTATAAACCTGTACAAGTCCTTTATCCAAGCGCGGTCTCGACATTATCTTTCCCCCTTCTTAAAGTTTGTACAATTCTTATAACTGCCAACTGATCAGGCAGCAGACAGAGGCCCTGCTCCTGTAACTTGGAAACACAGCGAACCACCTCTCCCCCGGTATAATCGCGATCAGGTAAGCGATCAGGTGCTACAAGATAACAGGGCTTTCCAGAAGCAAGAAGCGGCTCCAAAACCTGTAGATTAGGAAAGTTTCCACGGCCGAAAGGTGTCTCCAGGAGAAAAACTGCATCAGCATCCAGGGCAAGTTTTAGATTCGCCTCATAACTCTGTGTGCTGATAGGGGAAAAAGGCTTTTCTTCAATAACCTCTATCCCTAAGGCACGCCCTACCTCCCAGTCAGTATCCTGGATATTAACAACCCCGGCAGTGACATGACACCCCATTCCCTGCAGTTGGCCCATCAAAGCACCACCGACACCCCCACCGCAGATCAGGTGCACCCGCGGTAAAGAGGAACTTTTATTGCTCTCACCTGTGGATGGCAGAATCACTATCTGGGGAGCACCTGTCAGTGGGTGTTTAATCACCATTACATCTGTATTGTATACCTGTTTTATAGTCTCCGCTGTCAGTACATCCTCCGGGGTTCCCGCCATATAAATCTGCCCCTGATGTAAAATAATCAACTGCTGGCTGAATTGGGCTGCCAGATTCAAGTCATGCAGGATACCGACAACGGTCACACCATGACTTGTGTTCATCTCTTTTAAGAGATTGAGCACTTCCAGCTGCGCGCTTAGATCAAGATGGGCAACAGGCTCATCCAGCAGAATAATCTGTGGTTCCTGGGCTAGCGCCCTGGCCAAAATGACCTTTTGGCGTTCTCCACCGCTCAGCTCCAGTACATTGCGGTCTTTGAGATGCCAGCAGTTAGCTGACTCCATGGATTTGCGCACAATCTCATAATCATGTTCGCTTTCACGGTCAAATCTATCCAGGTGAGGATGCCTTCCCATCAGGACCACTTCCATAACAGAAAAGGGAAAGTGCATCTCTATCTCCTGAGGCACCACAGCTACCTGTCTGGCAAGATCTCGCCGCGAGATTTTAGTCAGGTCCTCCCCTTGAAAATAAACAACACCCTGTGTGGGTTTCAGTGTTGCAGCAATGGTTTTCAAAAGGGTGGATTTGCCCGCGGCATTGGGCCCCACGATACCCAGAAAACTACCGGGAGCGATGTCCAGGCTTACCCCTTTGAGGGCCTGGTGAGATCCATAACTGCATTCAACACCATGTATCTTAAAAACCATATTGTTCATCATCTATCAATAATCCTTCCCATCTAAAAATAGCCCCTGCTCTTACGGGTACGCAAGAGATACATGAAAAAAGGGGCGCCTAAGAATGCGGTGACAACACCGACAGGCAGTTCAACAGGTGCTACAGCAACCCGGGCCACAATATCCGCCCATATTAAAAATATTCCCCCGCCAACCGCAGAAACCGGCAGCAGCACCCGGTGGTCCGGACCCAATGTAAGCCGCACCAGGTGGGGAACAATTAAACCTACAAAGCCGATGGTCCCAGCCAGGGATACGGCAATACCGGTTAGAAGAGTAGCCAACAGCAAAATTATTTGTTTCGTCCTTTCCACAGATACACCTAACTGTCCTGCAGCCTCCTCACCGAAGGTCAGAATATTCAGGTCACGCCCAAAGAAACAGAGCAGGATAATCCCTGCCACCAAAAGGGGCAGTGTATATATGAAATAATCACTTCCCCTAATTCCCAAGCTGCCCATCAACCAGTAGATAACTTGTTGGAGGTTATGCCCGGCCACTGTAAGCAGATAAGAGAGAATAGCAGACATAAAGGAACTCATGACTACCCCGGCCAGAATGAGCGTTTCCACTGCCAGGTGTCCGTTGACAACAGCCAAACGATAGACCAAAATTCCTGTCAATAACGCCCCCAAAAAGGCAGCAAAGGGAAGGCTGACCGCACCCAATAACCCCCCACCTGCAAAGATGATCACCAGTGCTGCACCCACTGCTGCACCGGAGGCCACACCAATTGTGTATGGTTCTGCCAAAGGGTTACGCAAAAGGCCCTGGAGAGACGCTCCAGCCACAGCAAGTGCGGCACCCACAAATATGGCAAGCACCACCCGTGGAAGGCGAATCTTATAGATAATGGCATCTGTGGCAGCATCCGGGGCGGAAAACCATGATGATAATCCCGGAATATGAGCAAATAATACCTTAATAGTGGTTAAGGGTGATGTTGTTGTACTGCCAAAGCTAACACCGAAGATCACAGAAATAATGAGCACAACCAAGAGCACAATCAAGATTCCCAGGGAACTACGAGAGCGAGTACTGCTGTGATGCATCACATTCATCCTTTAGTGTCTAGTCTTAAAAAAGATCCGGATAAAGAGCCTTTGCCACTGTTTCCACAGCCATAGCAGAGCGGGGACCCGCCCGGTTCACCAGGTTAGTATCGATATCGGTGATGATGTGTCCCTTCTGGACAGCTTTGACTGTATCCCATCCGGGGCGCTTATTGATTTCCGCTTTCACATCAACATAATAACTGTCCGCTGCCAAAATCGCATCAGGATTGCATTTAACCACGGTCTCCAGGCTGTACATCTGATAACCGGTTATATCACTGGCAATGTTGATTCCCCCCGCCAGGCGTACCAGTTCATCAACATAGGTATCCCCTCCCGCTGTATACAGGGGGTCATTTCCCACTTCGATAAAAACCTTGAGGCGTTCTTCTTCAGGAATTTCAGCAACTTTCTGCTGCACATCAGATATTTTTGCTTTCATCTCCGAAATGATTTTATCTCCGTTACTATCGGTGCCGGTCACCTTCGCAATTAATTCAATCGACCTGTAAACCCCATCAATGCTTTCCGGGTCCACACAGAGAACGGGAACATCAAGCTTTCGCAGCTTGCTGACGATATCTTCATTGAGGACTGCCTTGGCTACAACCAGATCCGGCTTCAAGGCAACGATCTCTTCCACATTCCCCTGCAGGTCGCCGATACGGGCCTTCTGGCTGACTTCCTCCGGATAATCACAGTAGGTAGTTACACCCACCACCCGTTCCCCCAGACCCAGTGCAAACAGGATTTCAGTGTTGTTGGGGGTTAGGGAGATTATCCGCTCGGGGTATTTATCCAATTTCAATTGTGTCCCTGAATCATCTGTAACCACGATTTCGCCTGTTGTCATGTCTGATCCGGCAGTATTTTGCTGCTGGCAGCCGCTGAGCAGTAGAACAAAAATCAAGAGCAACAAAATAGCTGTGATCTGTGTGTGACGTTTTCTATAAAGCATCCAGTTTCCCCCTTGTAGTAATAATATTAATATTATATCTTTAATTTCTCTGCCGCGGTATGGTTTCCTTCCTTTTGGGTATTCTTTTTAATCTTTGAACCTCTTTTGGGGTAAGAAACCGGTATTCACCTGGCAGCAGCCCCTTAATATTTAAAAAAGCCACACTCTTTCTCTCCAGGTCAAGTACAGGATGGCCAACCCATTCACACATCCTGCGCACCTGGCGCTTTCTTCCCTCTCGCAGACTGATCTCTAAAAGCCCCTTATCCTGAGATTGCATTCCCAGGAAAGACACTTTGGCTGGAGCAGTTCTGCCATCCTCAAGAGGCAGCCCTTCTCTCATCTTCTGTATGATTGCCGGTGACGGCTTCCCCCGCACAAGAACAAGGTAGGTTTTCCATACTCCATATTTGGGGTGTGTCAACAGGTATGCCAGTTCCCCATCATCGGTCAGCAAGAGCAGCCCGCTTGTTTGATAATCCAGTCTACCCACAGGAAATAAACGAACCCCAGAAAGCGGCACCAGGTCCGTTACCTTGGGCCTCCCCTGTGGGTCCTTAACAGTAGAGACACAGCCTTTGGGTTTGTAAAGAAGCACATAGGTGTGCTTCCGGGGAAGTGTTATCCCTTTTCCATCCACAAGTATCTTGTCTTTAAGAGGATCAACCTTGATGCCCAGTTCTGCAATTTCACCATTAACCCGAACCCTGCCCCCTTGGATCAGATCCTCACAGCAGCGGCGCGACCCTACACCTGCCCTGGCCATCACCTTCTGCAGACGCTCTAAAGAGATCTTGCTTCACCTCCTGGGATAGAGTTGCCTTTATACTCTGAACAACATGATCATCAATAAAAGCATATGTCGAGAACAGGGAGAACAGGGAGAAGAGGTTCGGACAACTCCCTCTTCCTGCCCCATGATTGCTATATTCATGCATAGACTCCCCCTTGATCCCCATAAATAATTCGACTAAATCCGCTATTATCCTGCCAAATTCAACCTCATCTCTGGAATTTTCACTTTAGAAAAGAAGATGACAAATGAAAAGAGAAGCGAACAGTCCAGTGAGATCCGCCATCAAACCAAGGGGTACCGCATGGCGATAGCGCTTGATCCCCACTGATCCAAAGTAAACCGTTAAAACAAAAAATGTGGTATCAGTGGTCCCCTGCATTATCGAAGCAAGCCTGCCAATAAAGGTGTCTGGTCCATGGCTGTAGATTAACTCGGTGGCAAGACCCAGGGCACTGCTTCCTGAGAGCGGCCTCATGACAGCAAGGGGCAGCACTTCTGCTGGGGCGCCGACCAAGCCCAAAATGGGAGCACAGAGCCGCGCGAAAATATCCATAGCCCCTGAAACACGGAATATCTTGATCGCCACAAACATGGCCACCAGGTAAGGAATGATGCGGACAGCAATCTGAAACCCTTCTGCAGCGCCCTGGACAAAGGCTTCATAAACTGGAATCTTGCGGCACCAACCGACAACAAGAAATAAAACAAACAAAAATGGTATAGCCCAGCGTGAAACCTCAGTCAATACCTGTTCGATCATCTTCTTCCCCTCCTCTGCCTCGCCCGGAAGAAGTTGCGCCAGCAAAAGTCAGCAAAAAGAGTCACGATCATGGTAAACCCTGTGGCAAACATGGTTGGTCCAACGATCTCGGTGGGATTGACTGAGCCTGCGGCCACTCTCACACCCACGATGGTGGCGGGAACCAGGGTGATACAGGATGTGTTAGCAGCTAAAAAAGTGCACATGGCATCTGTGGCTGTTTCCTTTTGAGGGTTGAGTTTCTGCAGTTCTTCCATCGCTTTTAGACCAAACGGGGTTGCGGCATTCCCTAACCCCAGGATATTGGCGCTGATATTCATGATGATCGCTCCCAGGGCAGGGTGGTTGGGGGGTACACCGGGAAAAAGCAAAACGGTCAATGGCCGCAGAAGACGCGCCAGGATTCTGATCAACCCCGCTTGCCTGGCGATCTCCAGCAACCCCAACCAGAGTGTCATCAACCCGATCAGATCCAAACAAACCTTGACAGCTTCATTTGCACCGCTGAAAAACGTCTCAGTCACCAGGTCGATCCTGCCACTACAAGCGGCAACTACAATACCGGTCAGAATTAAAAAAAGCCAAATAATGTTGAGCATCCACCTTACCTCCTCCAGTTGCTTCCTTTTTCACCTTTATGTAGGAGGCAAAAAAAATAGACCAAAAAATAGTAGAATGCAAGGGGGACGGTTCCTGGCGCATTTCTGCGTGCAAGGGGAACGTGCAAAAGAAGCGTCCCTGGTACATTTCTGAGAGGGGGATCCTCCGTGTAGCACGCATTTCTGACTTCTGCTTTTCGGGTTTGTCGTTGGTAAATAGTGTTTGATCAAGACGTGGATCATGGATCATGGGGAAGGCACTCTTGATTCATCAGGAAAGAATAAAGGCTGGTTAGTCGTTAGTAAAGGATGTCCGCGTGCACCGGGGACTGTCCCCGGTGCACGCGTTGCACACGCGGTGCATCTAACAGTTCTATTTAAGAAAACAGTGACATAAACCAGTTGATAATAGCCATCCAGAAAGGCGGTTTCTTTGGTACACTTTCCTGAGCAATATAGTTGATCTGGTCGATCTCTTGCCCGTTCAATATAACCTTAACTTTGCCCAGGACATCACCCTTCTCAACCGGAGCCTGAACCTCTTCTGCTATCTCTGATCTTAAAAGAGAGCTGGCTTTTTTCTATAGGAAGCACAGCAACTGTTGGATCCTTCTCTAACTTCACCACTACAGATTTACTGGTTCCATCCTTTACGTTAACCCCGTTGACTTTATCTTTTTCCGCAACAGCAACCATCTCATAATTATTAAAGCCGTAATCGAGCAGCTTCTCTGTATCACTGTAAATATCAGAGGAATTCATCACAACAGAGATCAGCTTCAGGTCACCGCGATGCGCCGCTCCCACCAGACAGCAGCCGGCTGTCCTTGTATAGCCTGTTTTGACACCCCGCGCCCCCTGATATCTGGTGATCAATTTGTTTTTGTTAAAAAGGGCGCGCTCCCAACTATGGCCTGGCCAGGGAAGATTCATTTCCTTTGTAGCAATAACATCCCTGAACAGGGGGTTTTTCATGCCCTCTCTGGCAAGAGAAGCCAGATCAAAGGCACTGCTGTAATGCCCTTCTGCATCCAAACCGTGAGGGTTTGCAAAATGGGTGTCAGATAAATTCAGCTCCCTGGCACGGTTGTTCATTTGCCTAACAAAAAGCTCTTCACTTCCGGCAACACTTTCTGCCAGAGCTACAGCAGCATCATTAGCAGAGGCCAGCATCAAGCCGTAGAGAAGATCATTCCTGCTCAAAACCTCCCCCTCTTCCAACCAAATGGAGCTTTCCCCGGTTTCCTCGGCATGCTTACTGACCACAACCTGTTTATCCAGATCACCATGCTCGACAACCAGGAGGGCAGTCATGATTTTAGTTAGGCTGGCCTGGGGCATCCTTTGGTGGACATCTTTGGCTAATAGTACACGGCCCGAACTCTCATCCATCAGGATGGCAGCCTTTGCGGAGATATCAGGTATTTCCGCAGCTTCCGACTTGGGTTGAAAGGAAAGAAACAGAATAATAGCAACAAATATCACCAAATACGTTCGATTAAATATCTTCCTGCAAATCACTGTCAGTTCACTCCTAGAAGATGTTGATTCGTCAAGGAAGACTTATTTCCCTGCTTTTTTCTCCAAAAAAGATAACCCCTTCTAAAATAGAAGGGGAACCAGCTAAAACTATGTTGTCTGTTAAATCACCGGGCTTTCCGGAGGAGTCTCTTGCTGCTGTTTCTGCTGCATCATCACCTGCAGTCTTTCCAGCAGATTGGGAGCAAGATCGATAAGGCGCTCTGCAACAGGATTTCCGTCAACAGGCAGCATTCGAACAGTATTTTGTCCTACAACCAGGAAGCCGACAGGGCGCACAGAAACACCCCCTCCGCTTCCCCCCCCCAAATGGTAGAGATCCCTGATCAGTATGGCTGTCACCGTCGGTCTGGTAATCCGCCCCTCCTGCCGCGAATCCGCAGGAAACACGGGATACCGGCATAATTACACTGCCATCCGGGGTTTCTACAGGATCACCGACGATTGTGTTTACATCAATCATATCCTTGATATTTTCCATAGCAGTTTTCATCAATGTTTCGATAGGATGATCCGCCAAATCCTGTCACCTCTCTTTTTTGTCCCAGACATTTTTGATCAACCACAGCAAATAATAACTAAATACAATAATAATATGACCTAAACGGGTAGTGAATATGCAGTTCACACTAGTTTTCCAATGCATCCTGCCAAAAAAAGGGGCAACGTACACCCGTGTATTCTGGGAACTCATTTTTAAGAAACGGGACAAATATCCCATCACCACCCCTTTACCTGACCACAACAGCCCTGTGGCAACACCGGTCAGTGCGTAATCGGTAAAGCCCAGTTCTGTTTCCCAGATAAAACTGCGGCAGACGCTCCTTTCCATGAACACCCTGTTGTATCGCAGCAGTTTTTGATAACGGGAAAAAATTCTAAAGAGATCTTCCAGCGATCTAGGTTCATGATGCTGTTCCTTTCCACCTATATGGAAAGGGATAATGAACCGGTATTTCTCCCTGATCTTTTCACTTCCAAAATAAATTTTGATCCCGAACCCCAGCTTTCTCCACAGGAATTCAAACCTCAATGTAATTGAGTGTTCATCCATACCCCACCTGTAAAAAAAGCGGAGCTTTACAGGCATCACAGCCAGCAAAATCCCCACTGCTAAAATTAACGTACAAATCAGCACGCCGAGCTCTATCTGACGCAACCTCAAACACCTCACAGCATCCGCTGTTGCAACTCTGTCATCTAGTATTAAGGTGTGCGCCTGAAAGGAAAAGTATACTATTTTTCTGATGTATTACCGCTATTTCCCAGGTCCGGGAGGGGAGGCAGGTCACTGAGGTCATTGAGGCCGAAATACTCAAGAAACTTATGTGTTGACCCATATAGTATGGGTCTTCCGGGGCCACTGCCGCGGCCCATTTCTTTGATCAATCCCCGTTCCAGCAAATTGATCAGAATGTGGTCGACACGAACACCGCGTATGGCCTCAATTTTAGCCCTGGTAACAGGTTGGTAGTAAGCAATGATGCTCAGGGTTTCCAATGCAGCCCTGGATAGTTCAGGTTCTGTTGCTTTTTCCCGAAGCAGTTTCTCTATATAAAATGAATATTCAGGACGGGTAACCAGTTGATAACCACCTGCAACCTTGACGAGTTGCAAGCCGTGTCCGGGCTGATCATAGAGTTTTTCCAGTTTTTTGAGAAGCTCTTCTATATCTCTGGCGGAATAGCCTGTGAGGCGGCTCAATGTCTCGGTTGATACCGGCTCTGAGGTGACAAAGATCAGCACCTCCAGTACAGCGGTGGCCTCCTCAGGGAAAATTACCGTCATCTCATATCTCTCCCTATCTTTTGTTGATGCACCGTTCCGGTGCCTCCTAAAGATGCAGGTTGTTACTCTACTCAACTTTAAGTGGTCCGGCATATTCGTTCATCAATATTGTATCCTCCTGTTACAGCAGGTTCTATGGATGATACTCATTTGTAAGTCTTGTCCAATTTTAGTCGCTTTTTAGACGCTCTCTTAGAGATTCTTCTTTTAGAATAAGCAAGGGGTAAATGAGAAAGCGCCCTTGAGAATGCCGCTAAACTTAGACATTCTCTTTTAGAATAAGCAAGAGTTCGTCTGTCTTCAGATCCTCTCTGACAATTATCTCTCCCTCATAAACAAGCTCCAAAACAGCCAGAAAAGTGAAGATCACATCATCCCTTCCGTAAGTCACAGGAAAGAAATCGCTAAAGTGGATGCCCTCTGGACGGGATTTGATCATTGCAAGGACATCATTCATCAGATCATCGAGATCATAGGGAACACTCTTTACCATATAAGGCTCAGGCAGCTTGGAGATGCGTTCTATGATGCCTTGAAAGGCTTCAAGCAAGCGGGAAACATCATCTCTGGCACCCTTTTGTTCAGGAACCTTAACTTTAATAGGGGGGCGCCGGTAAACCATCATCCACTCCCGGGCACGCTCCTCCAGTGTGATAGCTGCATCCTGAAAAGCCAGGTATTCTTCAAAATCTGTTTCCAAAAGACCATCCTCATCATCTTGATCCAACAAGGGATCACTTTCCTCATCTTCCTCTTCATGCCGCGGCAGCAGCAGTCTAGCCTTGACAGCCAGAAGGGTAGCCGCTAAGACCAAAAACCGGCTACCCTCTTCTAAATCAGAAAAAGCGATCCCCATGTAATAGTCAATAAACTGGTCAATAATTGTACAGACAGGGATTTCACCTGCTGGAATCTCCTCATTGTTAAGGCTTCTAAGGAGAAGATCCAGCGGCCCCTCATAAACATCAAGTTGAACCTGGTATTTCAAACCCCATCGCCGCCCGTACTTCTTGCATGGTCTGCCTTGCCTTCCAGCGTGCTCGCCTTTTTCCTTCGTTCAGAACATCCCAGACATAGTCGGGATCCTTTTCCAATTCCTGTCGCCGCTCCCAGTAGGGAGTCAAATGATCGATGAGAGCTTTGACCAGCCTCTTTTTGCAGGGAACACAACCGATCTTTCCCCCTTTGCACCCTTCCTCAAGTTCTTCTATCGCTGCTGTGTTAAAAACTTTATGGAAATTAGAGACAGTACAGATTTCAGGATGCCCGGGGTCATGTACATGAATGCGATCCGGATCTGTAACCATCGTCTGTACCTTGGACTTGATCTCTTTGGGGTTAGAAAAGAGCGGTATCTCATTGCCATAACTTTTGCTCATTTTTCTGCCGTCAAGCCCCGGGATCATGGACACCTCAGCCAGATAGGGCTGGGGTTCAGGAAAAACCTCTTTCTTATAAAGATGATTAAAACGCCGCACAACCTCACGGCAGAACTCCAGGTGTGGAAGCTGGTCCTCTCCTACAGGTACAAGAGTAGCCTTGTAGATGATGATATCTGTAGCCATCAGCAGAGGATAGCCTAAAAAACCGTGTGTAGTGATATCTTTGCCCTGCTCTTTGAACTGCTGCACCTGGTCCTTATAGGTGGGGCAGCGCTCCAGCCAGGACAGCGGGGTGATCAAAGAGAGAAGCAGGTCCAGTTCAGCATGCTCTTTAACCTCTGACTGGACAAATAGTGTGCTCTGCTCCGGGTCAATCCCTACCATCAGCCAGTCCAGAACCATCTCTTTTGTGGCCTCTACAGTTAAGCCAGGGTCATCAAAGGCAGTTGTCAGTGCATGCCAGTTGGCAACCATATAATAGCAGTTATATCTCTCCTGGAACCGTCGCCAGTTCTCCAGAACGCTTAAATGCCCCAGATGCAGTCTCCCTGTAGGGCGCATCCCGCTCAAGATTGTGTCTTTTTTCATTACTACCCCTTCTTTAATTATTTTACTAGAACCCCACAAAGGGTGAAGCAATTAAGGCAGCTAGATTGTTCAGAAAGCCGATAACAACATTGGCCACCGGAAACAGCACCATTCCTATAAAACCGCTAAATATCAAAACCAGCAGGATAATCATGCTGTATCTTTCCAGCTTATAGAGTATTTCATCTGAGCCCAGCAATCCAGCCAGGATCTTGGATCCATCCAGTGGTGGTACAGGAATCAGGTTGAACACGGCCAGATAAACATTGATATAAACAATGGACCACATGATTCGAACCAGTGGCGCATCAGAATATAGCATCCGGGGATCCGGCAGGGCAAAATGTAAAACAAGTGCCGCTGAAAAGGCTATAAAAAGATTCATAAGGGGTCCTGCCGCTGAAATCAGCATCATCCCCTTCATCCGGTCACCGCGTATATTTAAGGGATTAAACGGAACCGGTTTTGCCCAACCGAATCCCGCCACAAGGAGCAGAATAAAACCTATGGGGTCCATGTGTACCAGAGGATTGAGGCTCATCCTCCCCATATAGCGTGCCGTAGGATCCCCCAACCGATCTGCAGCCCTGGCGTGAGCGTATTCATGAAAGGTCAATGCTATGATCACCGCTGGGAGCCAGAGCAGCATACGGGTAAAGTCCAAATCAAGCATTAAACATCCCCCCGAAACTTATAGATTAAAAGAGGTGTTCGGGAATACAGTGCAGTCTGCTCAGGTCTCCCCAGGTTTCCCTCTTCACAATGATATCAACTTTACCATCCTTTACCAGAACCACCGCCGGGCGCGCCAATGCATTATAGTTGCTGGACATGGAATAATTATATGCCCCTGTGCAGGATATTGCCAGCAGGTCACCGGGTTCAATCCTGGGAACCGCAAGATCCCAGATCAGCATATCTCCGGATTCGCAACACCTACCTGTGATTGCCACCCCTTCCACCGGTTTGGCAGCAGCCTTATTGGCGATGATCCCCTCATATTCAGCCTGGTACAGTGCAGGGCGCGGGTTATCGGTCATTCCCCCATCAACAGCCACATACTTCCTCACCCCGGGGATCTCCTTGCTGCTCCCCAGTGTATAAACGGTTGTTCCCGGGGGACTGATAATCGATCTCCCTGGTTCGACGAAAAGTCGCGGCCTGGGGAAATTATGTTCCCTGCACTTCTGGAGGACAGCGTCTTTGATTGTTTTAGCATACTCTTCTATTATCGGAGGTGTGTCTCCTGAGGTGTAGTAAACCCCAAGCCCCCCTCCCAGGTCAAGTTCAGGAGCTGTCCAACCGGTATGATCACGTACCTCCTGCAGAAAATCCATCATCATCAAGGCAGCACAGCGAAAAACACCGAGATCAAAGATCTGGGAGCCGATATGGCAGTGGAGACCCTTCAGATCAAGGTGGGGGGATTCCAGAGCCCGCTTCACTGCATTTAAGGCCCCCCCTCCAAAAATATTGAAGCCGAATTTGGAGTCTATCTGGCCTGTACAAATGTAAGCATGGCTGTGTGCATCTACTCCAGGAGCTAACCTGAGCAGAACTGACGGCCGGTATCCTTCGGCCGCGCTGATCTGTTCGAGCAGTTCCAGTTCATAGTGGTTGTCGATGACAATCCTGCCCACCCCACAGCTGAGTGCAAATCTCAGCTCATTAGCGGATTTATTGTTACCATGAAAGAATATCTTTTCCGGTGGAAAGCCTGCCGCTAAAGCAATGGTCAGCTCCCCTCCGGAAACAACATCGAGCCCAATCCCCTCTTTATGGATGATCCTGGCTACAGCTGTGGACAGAAAGGCCTTTGATGCGTACAAGACTCCGTCACCGTCATCCTGAGTAAACGCCTTATAGTACCTGCGGCAGTTTTCCCGCAGCAGATCCTCATCGATGATCATCAGAGGTGTTCCAAAGGTGTCAGCCAGACCCACCACATCACAGCCACCGATCTCCAAATGTCCTTGATTATTGATTTGCATCGTCCCTTGAAGTCGCATTTCCTGCCTCTTCCTTTTCTCAAAACATTTAGGTTATTCTAACACGCATAACTTCAGGGTGTCAACGAAATTGGGTGAGACGCAGTACTGACGCATCAAAATGTTTAAAAATCTTGCGAGTACAAAAACTGGCGTTTTTATCACCGATTCCGAAGTTTTTTTGAAAAATATCCGTTCTACATGTGGTGGCACATCCTTTTCAAGCTATTTTGCTCCTTTTAACCTACTATAGCACCTTCAAATGGGCATACGGGTAGTGTACACCGTATTGAAACCGCTATGTTGAATAGAATTGCTAAGCTGCCGTTGGCCTTATTTTCCAATCATCATCCTGAACCAATCGCAGTTGGCCTGGGGATTTCATTAACTTGCGAATTCGCTTTGTTATCTAAGGAATTTGTAAATATCTTTTTACGAAACTTTTTCAAATA
>NZ_CDRZ01000277.1 GCF_000946815.1 Syntrophaceticus schinkii
TCTGCGCGGCCGCAGTTTGAAGGCTTTTTGGCGGAATGAAGGAATTTCGTTTTCTATTGCAGGAATTGTCCTGGTGGCGATTGCTATAATGCTTTTAATACCAGTTCCCTTTTCAGCAGTGGAAGAACTGATCAGGACATCTGCATTTCAGGTGGTATCTATTATTACCACTACCGGTTATTCCACAGCTGATTTCAACCTGTGGCCTTATATGTCACAAGCACTGCTGGTTATGTTGATGTTTGTCGGAGGCTGCTCGGGTTCAACCAGCGGTTCGATCAAGGTAGGGAGGATCTTGATTTTATTGAGGCAGGGGATTTTGGAGATCAGGAAGCTGATCCATCCCCGCGCTGTCTTTTCCTTGAAAATCGGTGGGAAAAACATATCCAATGAACTGGTAAGCAATGTTATGCAGTTTTTCTTTTTATATGTTGCCATTTTTGCGGTTTCCGGTATCGCTATGACGGCTATGGGGCTGGATCTAAAGACTTCCTTTACTTCTGTTGCCGCCACATTCGGCAATGTGGGTCCTGGCCTGGGGTTAGTGGGGCCTGCTGGCAATTATTCTTTGGTCCCAGGTCAAGGCAAACTCCTGCTCAGTTTCCTGATGCTGCTGGGCCGCCTGGAGATATACACGGTGTTTGTGATGTTTTCACCGAGCCTCTGGGAGTAGTGGTGCAATGGGGACGGTTCCTGGTGCATTTCTGCGTGTAAGGGGGACAGTTTCGTGATTAGTCGTTGGTGGTTGGCGAGTTAGTGGTTAGTGGTTAGGACGGGCATAGTGTTTACCATGTTCTGAACCCGTACCAGGTGCCCTGTTGCCTAAAAAGGGATCAGAAGAACTGCCTCCCACTGATCTCCCTTTTCTCCTTGGGTTATGGATGAACTGCAGGAGACTGTCTTTTTGGGTTTCTGTTTCACTTTAGGCATCAAGAGGATGAGTGGGGTATAGTAAACTGCGAGTCACTGTCCTTTAAACATCCTGTTTCACCCTGGGCATCAAGAGGATGGGTTTGGTGATAAACTCTCTCATACAGTATATCTTTTGTCTGGCGAAACTCTCCTTTATTGAGCTTGTGGGGGAAGGACATCAGGAAAAGGGGCACCGGATGCATGCGGGGATTGTAGGGGGGTTGAAGGTAAGGATATAAATTTAATATAAAACCCAGCCTTTCATAAAAAGATATTCTTCTCCTGGCATTGCATGTGTCCGGTTTTTCTACCTCTAAAACGATTTTTGGGTATTTGGATATCAATCTCTCGATGGCTTTTGAGCCATAACCTTTTCCTCGCAGTTCCTTTTTGATTGCCAGGTGTTCAATGAAAATAAAAGACTTGAGATTCCAGAATGCAAGAAATCCGTTTAGTTTTTGTTCGGCATAGAGTGGCATTATATGATATAATGGGTTATCCAAGATTTGTTTCTGGTGTTGAAGATCTCTCCTTTCGCTTGCTGGGAAGGAGTACTGGTAGATTTTCCATAATTCTTGAAACTCTTTGTTCATTCTAGATTACCTCTGTATAAATATGAAATATTTTAGATGCAAAATTGCTGGTAGATAAGTGTTTTGTTTCCTATCACGGCAGCATGGCGCTATAATAATATTATACATGAACAATTACTTGGTTAGGCACAATAATTGCATAGATAATAGTTTAAGCAAACATGTTAACAAAGCGGCCCCCGAAGCTGTCGGTTACCTCCCAAAATGAAAAAAATAACCGGCAGCTTCTTTTATATGGGGTCAGGCTTGTTTTGATTGCTACCTGAGAACCAAAGTTACGGTTCTCTTGCTTCTTCAGAGTAATCCCGGATGCACTGGGGACTGTCCCCAGTGCACGCTGCCACCATCGGGACAAACCGGTATTTCACTTTATTGTGGTGCAGGTTGGGGTTTATGAGTGCATGGGTGTGAATGGTTTCTGTATGACTCAAACCAGGTGGAATAAAAGACCGCCTGCTCCTATAGCTGCAGACGGTAACCCCGCAATCTGTCAACTATCATTTTATGACCCATTTATTTTTTTACTTCTTTTCTTTTCATGATGTGGTCATAAAGGAGATACATGTCATCATAAGGAAACTGGTATTCGACTTTCTTGTCCTTGTTTTGGTTGGGTACCAGGTGCAATTTTTTTTTCACGCGCCTCGTTTTTCACATCTTTCAAAGCTACTGCCATTTTATTCATCCTCCTTTTTCGGCTTGAGCCGCATGTTACTTTTTTCACTTATATAAAGATGCAAAAAGCGTGCCATTACATGAGGTTTTAGCCCCTAATAAAAATTATTCTGAAAAGCATATTGTGACAAATAGTGCAAAGTATCGCTTCTTCCCGGGAATGAAAAAATTGGGAGACAGACCTTTATAATATGCCGTTTTTTCGTTAAATGTGCCGCATTCACGGCAGTTGTTTACGCAATAAGGGGAGGAGTTTATAGCTAATACATTTACCGATGGGCCACTGGCAAAGGTGCTGCTATGGTTCCTGGCACCAATAGTTTTATGGCTGCGTAGTATATAAAAGGCATCTGTATGTTCTGAAGGCGGGTTACGATCTCCAAGAATATTTTCTTGAGGAAGGCTGACATACTAAAGGCAACTAAAAAAGATAGACCGGGGGTTACAGTTGGAATGCAGGAATCAGAGAAAACAACCATATCAATAGGTGGCAGGGAGCTAGTTCTGTCAAATTTGAACAAGGTTTTTTATCCGGCAAAGGGATTTACCAAAGCGCAGGTGATCGATTATTACAGCAGGATTGCACCTGCTGTGCTGCCGCACCTCAGGGGGAGACCGGTGACACTCAAGCGGTTTCCGGATGGTGTAGAGGGCAAGTTTTTTTATCAAAAGGAATGCCCAGTGCACAGACCGGATTGGCTGTGCACTGCTCTTGTTAGAGGGGAAAAGAGTGAACGGGAAATTAATTTCTGCCTTCTGGATGACATTCCATCTCTTGCCTGGGCTGCCAACCTGGCGGCTTTAGAACTGCACACCTCTCTGTCGCTGAGCCGAGATCCCGGTACTCCTACTGTATTGGTTTTCGATCTTGACCCCGGCCCTCCGGCCACAATTATAGAGTGTTGTTGGGTAGGCTGATGCTGCGTGAACTCTTGCAGAAACTTGATCTGTATTGTATTCCAAAGACGTCTGGCCTTAAAGGGCTGCAGGTTTACGTTCCACTCAATAATCCGGTGAGCTACGATCAGACAAAGGGGTTTGCCAGGGCCTGCGCTGAACTGCTGGAGGAACAGCACCCTGATCTGGTTGTCTCTCGCATGGCCAAGGATCTGCGAACAGGCAAGGTTTTTATCGATTGGAGCCAAAATGACTTCCACAAAACAACGGTTTGTGTTTATTCCCTGCGTGCCAGGGAAAAGCCTGCGGTTTCCACGCCCCTCAGGTGGGATGAGCTAGAGGCAGCGGCTCAAGGAAGGGACCCGGAGCTCCTGGTTTTTGAAGCCGCGCAGGTCATCGACCGCTTTGATCGCTATGGTGACCTCTTTGCCGCGGTTGCTGATATGAAACAGGAACTGCCGTTAAAATAGATAACTGGTACAAAGTTTGATTGCAGTGCTTTTCTGTCGCCTGGTAGATATTCCGGTTTCATTTGCAATAAAAAGTAGTTTATAAGGAGCAAATTTGATGAAGGGAAAACTGGTCATTCTTATCGGACCCCCCGCAGCAGGGAAGTCCACCTGGTTGCATCAGTTCAGTGGTGAGGTGATCAGTACAGATGATATTCGACGCCGCGAGTTTGGGGTGCAGTATGACCAGCAACTAGAACCCGCTGTTTGGCAGTTGGCTTATGAACGATTAGAAGAGTATATTAGATCAGGAAAGGATGTATGTTTTGATGCAACAAACACTACACGCGGCCGCCGGAAACCGCTGATTGAGCTAGCAAAAAAATACGGAGCCGGTGTGGAAGGTGTGGTTTTCCTTCAGGAGCTGGATGTCTTAATCAAGCGCAACAGAAGCCGCCCTCCTGGGAAGAAGGTTCCCGAGGAAGTGATCAAAGACAAACTTCAGGAACTGGAGATGCCCTCTTATGAGGAGGGGTTTGACAAAATAGAGTTTTTAGAGGTTTTTAGATAAGAGCGACTTTATGGTAATAGCATGCATCTTCTCGTGATCATCCTAAGTTTATCTTCACTCATCTCAATACAAGGACATCTCTTTTACCAACATTTTTTACTGTATCTGCTCAGCAACCTGCTTTGGTGTGACCATTTAATTACCTTCCCGTAAGTAGAATTAGGGCATAAGGTTAATGGTGGAGGTAATAATGAAAGGTATAAAAATAACTATTGACTCACCTGATATTATTCGCTGGCCGGAAACCGATTTTAAGGTTTGTGTGAGCATCTGCAATACAGCTGAAGATCGCCGGGGCATTTTTATAAAAGAAATCAGTATCCAGGCCGGGGGAGTTATTCTAGGCAGTACAGCGGTAGGGAGAAAATTGCCCTCTATATCTGAAGAGTATGCTGTCGCACAAACATTAATAGAGAAACCCTATTATCAAAAAATGAAGCTGTGGCGTTTTTTGAACTACAGTACCTGTAGTTTCACCTTCAACATCGATCTAAAAGCGGTAAAACCGGATCTATGCTTTGAGGACAGCATTAATCTAGCAGCTATAGTAAGTGTGATCAAGGAGGGGAAGGAAGAGAGGCTGAATGTTTCCCGGGAGGTTGTTTACTCCCAGTCTCTACAAAAACTACCCGGCTGGGTGGCCGGGGACCCCCATGTGCATACTCGATTCTCAGATGCATTACCCTGGTGTACAGTAAAAAGGCAGGCGCTAGCCTGTAAAAAAGCCGGTTTTGACTGGGTGATCATTACCGACCATGACGATCTTCTTGATCCTGTTGCTTATGCCAGAGAACGCCTGCAGTGCCGCGCTGCGGAAAAAATGTTTGATATAGCGGTTCTGTTGGGGGAGGAAGTGACCACAACAGGGGGAGATGTTCTGGTATATGATGCCGGGTGCTATATCAGCCGCTGGAAAGGAAACAGCCAAAAAACCGGACAGGAGCTATTTGATGAACTGCGCTTCTCCAGGGGGATATGCTTTATCGCTCACCCGTTCAGAAGGGATATTTTCGGCGATCACCGCTGGAAGGAATGGCAAGTGACAGGTTACACAGGACTTGAAATTCTAAATGGGAGATGCAGTGAGCTGAAAGCCCTTCAAGCCTGGGATCGGCTGGCCTGGGAGAGGGGGGAGGAGTGGAGAAAGATAGGAGAACAGCGCTGGGTTGGTATAGGGGGCTCTGATGCCCATCACCTCTCCGGTATCGGCAGAAAACTCACCTTTGTGTTCACCGGCGGTTCTACAAGCCACAGCAGCATTATTAAAGCCTTACAGTCCGGATACGCGGTGGCCAGTAATGGCCCACTGGTTGATTTTACTGTCAAGGGAAAACATCTAGGGGAAACCGTTACTCTCCAACAGGGTGAGCGCGTCTTTCTGGTAATCCGGTGGCCGATGGGCCAGAAACTCGATAGACTGCGGGTAGTAATGAACGGCAGGACAATCCATGATCTTGAAGTGACCCCATTTGAGAACAGCACCCATTCGATCAAAATACATGTTACTGTACAAGGACCCGGGTTTGTGAGGATTGAAGGCATGGAGGGAAACAGAACTGCCTATACCAATCCAATTTTTCTTGAGCTCCGCTGATCAAGATCAATGGATCAAGGAGACGGCAGCCTGTGTAACAACTCCCTAAATCACCAGTAACAGCGGGCCAGAATTGGGGGGCATTACTGAAATAGCGGGTAATTGGTGTCCCAACCGTCCCCTTGTCACCTGGATCAAAAGTGGATCAAGAGAACCGTCCTGATCTGATCCACCGGTTCCCCTGATCCACGGCATCTTTTTTCCGACTTCCGACTTCCGGCCTCCGACCTCTATAAATGGCAGGCCACCTTGTGCCGGCTGTTCCCTTTGAATACCGGTTCTTGTTCGGCACAGATCTCCTTGGCTTCCCCACAGCGTGTACGGAAGCGGCAGCCAGTAGGGGGGTTGATGGGGCTTGGCACATCTCCTTCCAGAATGATACGTTTCCTTTTCATGGCAATCTCCGGATCCGGAACGGGGATCGCGGAGAGGAGTGCTTTGGTATAGGGGTGCAGGGGATTGGCAAACAGCTCATCGCTGTCAGCTATTTCGACTATTTTCCCCAGGTACATCACTGCTATCCGGTCACTGATGTGCTTGACCATGGCCAGGTCATGCGCGATGAACAGATAGGTCAAGCCAAGGGTTTCCTGCAGCTCATCCAGCAAGTTGATCACCTGGGCCTGGATGGAGACATCCAAAGCTGAGATGGGCTCATCACAGATGATAAATTCAGGTTCCACTGCCAGTGCTCTGGCTACTCCAATGCGCTGGCGCTGCCCCCCGCTGAATTCATGGGGGTAACGAGTGGCATGTTCTGCATTGAGTCCCACCAGGTGAAGGAGTTCATGAACACGGTCTTTACGGGCTTTTCCTTTGGCCAGTCCGTGAATATCCAAGGGTTCCCCGATGATGTCGCTTACAGTCATGCGTGGGTTCAGTGAAGCATAAGGATCCTGGAAAATCATCTGCATCTTGCGCCTGATCTGGCGCATCTTACTGGCGCTGGCTGTCACTATATCTTCGTTATCAAAGAGGATTTCACCGGCAGTGGGTTCATAAAGACGCAGAAGTGTGCGCCCTACAGTTGTTTTGCCACAGCCGCTTTCTCCAACCAGCCCCAGGGTTTCCCCGCGTTTAATAGAAAAAGATATATCATCAACAGCCTTCAGAATAGAAAATTTACCAAAAAACCCGGCTGCCAGTTGGAAATATTTTTTTAGGTTATTAACTTCCAAAATGTTCTCACTGTTTTTCATGATCTTGCCTCCAGTCCAACAGCTTCCCGTGCTGCTTGAGCATCAGGATGTAGCAGCCAACAGGCGGCTTGATGTCCGTCAGCTGCCTGGAAGTGTGGTGGGTCATGTTCCACACAGACCTTGAGGGCATATTTGCATCTAGGCATAAATGCACAGCCTACAGGAGGCTTGATCAGATCCGGCGGCTGCCCTGGAATAGGAACCAGCCGGTGTTTTTCTTGCGAATCCAGGCGGGGGACAGATTTCAAGAGTCCCCAGGTATAAGGGTGCTGGGGATGATGATAAATGTCATCAATACTTCCGCTTTCTACAATTTTTCCTGCATACATCACCATTACCCGGTGGCAGACATCTGCGACAATCCCCAGATCATGGGTGATCAAAATAATAGCGGTATCCAATCGCTTTTGGATGTCCTTCATTAACTCCAGGATCTGGGCCTGGATGGTGACATCCAGAGCTGTTGTGGGCTCATCAGCGATCAGGATTTTTGGTTCACAGGCCAGGGACATGGCGATCATCGCTCTTTGTCGCATTCCACCACTGAACTCATGTGGGTACTGGTTGTAGCGCCGTTCCGGGTTAGGGAAGCCAACCAGATTCTCCATGTCCAGGGCGCGTTTTTTTGCCTCTTCTGTATTGACATCCATGTGCAGTTTGACCCCTTCGGCGATCTGTTTGCCTATCTTCATGGTTGGGTTCAGAGAGGTCATGGGGTCCTGGAAGATCATACCGATTTCATTGCCACGCAGCTTCTGCATTTCCTTTTCCGTGAGATCAAGAAGATTTCTGCCTTCTAAAAGCACTGACCCGCCGCGGATCACCGCAGGAGGGGATTGCAGCAGGCGCATGATGGTGTGAGCTGTGACACTTTTCCCACAGCCCGATTCCCCTACTATGGCCACGGATTCACCTTTATCTAAAGAGAAGGTAACCCCTCGTACAGCCTGGACCTCACCCGCCGGGATCAGGAAAGAAACCTTTAAATCTTTGACCTCCAAAAGTCTTGTCACATTAATCCCTCCTATTTCCTAAGCCGTGGGTCCAAAGCATCGCGTAGGCCGTCGCCAAAAATATTAAAGGCCAGAATTGTCAAGCTGATAAAGAAAGCGGGGTAGAAGAGCTGCCAGGGGTACAGCCGTATGGAGCTGATACCGTCGCTGACGAGCATCCCTAAGCTGGCAGCTGGGGCAGAGACACCCAGTCCCAGGAAACTCAGCCATGCTTCAGCGAAAATGGCCTCAGGAATTGCTAATGTTGAATAAACCAAAATTGGTCCCATGCAGTTGGGGATCAGGTGGCGAAAGATAATGCGCCACTGGCTTGCTCCCAGTGCACGTGCAGCCAAAACATATTCCTGCTCCTTGAGGGAGAGCACCTGGCCTCGCACCAATCTGGCCATAGAGAGCCAGTAAACCGCTCCCAGAGCAATGAGTATGGTATGTAAACCGGGCTCCAGCACTACCATCAGCAGGACCACATAAAGCAAAAACGGAATTCCCGAAAGTACTTCCACGATACGCATCATCACTTCATCTACCCAACCACCAAGGTACCCGGAAATACCACCGTAGGTTACACCGATCAGGAACTGGACAAGGGCGCTGACAAAGCCAATCAAAAGTGAAACCCGTGCTCCATGCCACACCCTGGTAAAGAGGTCACGTCCCAGGTCATCTGTGCCAAACCAGTGTTCTGAGCTGGAAGGCAGGTTTGTATATTCCACAGACAGCTGTTGGGCGTCATAGGTAAAAGTAGTCAGATATGGCCCAACAATAGCCATGATCAACATGAGAATAACAATGACCAAACCGGCCATTGCCCCTTTATTCATTTTTAACCTGCGCCAGGCATCCTGCCAGTAGGTGGTGCTGGGGCGGACAATGGCTTCATCTTCTCCGATTTTATGTGTAAATGGATGAAATAGCATCTTTGATATAGGGTCCACCACCATCACTCCTTCCTATCTGCAAGTTTGATGCGGGGGTCAATAAAAGCATAGGCCATATCCACGATCAGGTTCATGCCCATCAAAAATAAGCTGTAAAATACCGTTGTACCCATGACCACTGTATAGTCACGGTTCTGAATACTGGTGACAAAGGAGCGGCCCAGGCCAGGTACAGCGAAGATGTGCTCGATAATAAAGCTACCTGTGAGAATTCCCGCAATCAGTGGGCCCATGTAAGTTACCACCGGCAAGATGGCATTACGTATAACGTGTTTGGTAATAATCTTGGATGAAGATAATCCCTTAGCCCTGGCAGTTTTAACATAGTCCTGCTGAAGCACTTCCAGCATCCCTGAGCGCATCAGACGCGCAATAACTGCGGTAGGAAGTGCGGCCAGGGAAAGTACAGGCATGACCATGTGTTTCCATGATCCCCACATGGCCGGCGGCAATATCTGCCACCTGTAGGCAAAAAGGTACTGAAGAAGGCCGGCAATGACGAAGCTGGGGACAGAAAAACACAGGATAGCCAGAAACATGGTACCGTAGTCCTGGATCTGGTTCTGCTTTAG
>NZ_CDRZ01000278.1 GCF_000946815.1 Syntrophaceticus schinkii
TTCCAAATCCGGCTTCATATGTCCGCTGCCTGGAAGACCGTGTTCCCCGTCTTCGGATAACTTCTTTATCCATGAGTAAATCGCTGACCTGCTACAGCCCAACTCATTGACTGCCTCTGTGACCGTCATCTTTCCGGAATTAATCTGTTCTACATAAGCTACCTTCGTATCTCTGTCAAAATATTTTCCCATGTCGACACCTCCTGATGGCTTCTCTTTATTATTGTCCATCTTCGCGGTGTCCGCTAGTAGGTTACCACATCAATTGTTACTGTCACATGAAAGGTTATTGCTAATATTCTTTCGATTAAAGCGATGGATAATTGACTTATCGGACCATGGCAAGTGCGGGCAGCAGAATCATACATACTTCTGAAATTCCATGTCCTAGCCCAAATATAATTGGTTGACTTATCTCACACTTGTCTGGCTTCAAAAAAAAGAGCTTAAACAGATACCGGAAAGTTTCTTCGAATATTCCGGCGGTTAAAGCAATCAATACTCCTATCAGTACTGGATTCATTATGTATGCAAGTGTAAAACCAGTCGTTTGTTGTAACTTCTGTAAAAGTGGTAAACGCAACAAAGGTTGGGAAATAAGAAAACAAAGAAAACCAAGAACAAAATATAGGATTTTCTTTCGCAACGCATCACCTCCAGCAGTTAATTTCCACCTTGTGTTTCAACATAGGAAATACCATTTTCTTCACACCATTCAACAGCCAATTTTTTCAATGCTTCATACCGGAACTTGTACCAGGAATCTTCAATGCTGTATCTATGTATTGCATCTTTAAACCTTCGGAAGGCACCACGCCCTTTAATAGCAGAATATAGTGCATTGCTGATTCTGTCATTCCTCACAGAACCACAAAAAGCCTCCATGATGCTGTACTCATGTATATCCCACTTGTCCGGGAGCTCAATATATTTGTCACTACCCCATAACATCCAAGGCCTGCTATGATCAATCTCAGCTACTGGAACCCTGAGCGCATCCTCCTTGTTCCTTTCTGCGGCTCTGGAACGATACCCATCGAGGTTGCATTGATTGGGCTTAATGCTGCTCCTGGCCTACACAGGGAGTTTGCTGCAGAGAGTTGGCCTCATCTTCCTCAGCGATTTTGGAGCGAAGCCCGCCAGGAAGCTGCGGATCTGATCTGTCGGGATATTAATCTCAACATCAGAGGTACAGATATCGATCCTAAGGTGATGAGCATTGCTCGTTATCATGCCAAATTGGCGGGTGTAAATGATTATGTCTCATTCCAGCAGATGCCTGTGACTGATCTGCGTACCAAGAGAAAATACGGCTGTCTGATCTGCAACCCACCCTATGGTGAGCGGCTGGAGGATGTCAAAGAGGTGGAGCAGCTTTACCGTCAGATGGGACTAATTTTTAAGCCCCTTGATACCTGGTCTTTGTATGTGCTCACTTCTCATCGGGGCTTTGAAAAGCTGTTTGGGCGGCGGGCTGATCGAAGGCGTAAGCTCTACAACGGCAGGATCGAGTGCCAGTACTACCAGTTTTACGGACCTCGTCCACCCAGGAGGAGACCATAAACTAAGGGATTTACAGTGCCCACGTAACCATCTCAACCCCCTATCTTTCACATATTGCAATCTCATCTATCTCATGAACCACATTATTTATCCACCGCTTTGATACCAACCTAAACATGATGGCAGTAAACTTTGCTACTTCTTCAGCCATAACCAATGCCACAACCCCTTCCACAGGGAGGTGAAGCACAAACGCTCCAAAAAAGGCCAGTGGTACACCGATACACCACATAGTAAAGGCCTCAGCTATCAAAGAAAAACGCACATCCCCTCCTCCCCTCAAAACCCCGATAATATGTACAATATTGAAAACACGGATGACCATCACCAGGGAAGTGATGTACTGGATGCGCAGGGCGCTGTGATAGACATTTGCTGAAACATTGAAAAGAGATAAAATGGAAGGTGAAGTAGCTGCCATCAATCCTCCTATGAGCAGACCACCGAGCCAGGCAAGAGCGGAAAAGCGCCATGCATAGTTTGCTCCATCCTCCTCATTACCCTCTCCGATTTTATGCCCTACCATAACTGCGGATGCGCTGGCCATGCCATATATTGCTACTGTAAAAAGGTTTTGAATGGTATTGGTGATCTGGACAGCTGCAAAAGCCTGTGTACTGATTCTTCCGTAGGCCACCGAATACACTACAAAACCCAATGCCCAACATCCATCGTTTAATATAACCGGTAGGACAGTTGTAAATATCTTTTGCAGATATGCTGTGGAGGTTCCTCTAAGATCACTTAAACGAACCCTGAGAACTTCACTCCTGAAATAGATAAACACTATAAGAACCAGCATTTCTATGATCCGAGAAGCAGTAGTGGCTATGGCCGCGCCCTCTACCCCCAGTTGTGGTGCGCCAAAATGGCCGAAAATCAGCACATAATTAAGGAAAGTGTTACAGCCCAGTGCCAGGGCACTGACCACCATGGGTAGCAGGGTATTCCCGATGCTGCGGGAAGCCATGGCAAATCCAAAGCTGACAGCAGTAAACACATAACTTAAGCTCACTACTTTAAGATAAACGGCACCCTCCCGGATAACCTGTGGGTCTTTATTAAAGATTTGGACGATACCTTCCGGGTAAAACAAAGCAATAACAGTAAAGAGCAGCGATACCAACACTGCTGCCAGCAGTGCAACCCCCAGGACCTTGCGGATGCCTTCCTTTTCTCCCTGGCCCCAGAACTGAGCAATAAATACCGAACAGCCGCTGTGAATGCCGCTGACAAGAAGGATAAATAACAGAAAAAACTGGTTGGCAAGGCCCACAGCCGCTATCTCGGTTTCACCCAAGCGCCCGATCATAACAGTATCAACCATATTCAGAGAAGAGGCGATAAAGTTCTGTATGATTATGGGTAGGGCGATAACCAATAGCTGAGAGTAGAATTCTTTTCCGCCAAACAGGTATTTTCGTGCAAGAGTTTTTATTTTGTGCACCCTTAATCCCTCATTAGATCAAAAAAATATAAAACCACCCCGAAGTTTTTCAAAGTGGTATCTTCAAACACAATTGGTATTATAAATTATCTATCCGGTGTAAGCAAACCCCTTTTTGATCAAACCCGCGGTACCTTTGGGAGTGCGATTTATATACAGTCCGATGTGGACATTGCTGCCTGGGGAATCGACTCCGAAGATACCTTCCGTGCTATAGGCGCGGTTATGGCCTTGGGTAAAGATATAGAGTTCAAATTAGTTATATAGAACAGACTTTTATCTCTTCCCTACTGCAGCCTAGATCTATCCCAATAGCCCATGATTAAGGAACAGAACGGTCAGCAATACATAAAGAAGTATAAAAACAACCAAGCTGATAACCGTAATGATTTTCACCCAACCCCTGGCAAAATTAAAGCCGGTGCCAACCCCAAAGCGGTTCTCAATAATGGATGAGGGGTCCGCGGGATTATAGTAGAAGAGTCCCATCTTCCAAAATTGGTCATCATCTAACACCACATCGCCCTCTATGCCTACAGGGGCATTCTGTACGGCCTCATAACTCGCAAACTCCAAAGCCTCCGGTGATAAATTCAGCTTTCGTCCTCCCTGTCCGGAGCGGAAATAGACAATCAGCACAGGCAGCATGGCGATAAATACTCCTGCTGTAAAACCCCAGTTGTTGTTATAAACTCCCAGGCTGCTGGGACTTATTAAATCAAGCACAATCAATTGTAATGGTATGATCAGAATGGTGGCTATAATGTTCATTAAACCCAAAGAGATCAGCAGATGTTGTTTATAAACGCGCTGCTGTGCATAGCATGTAATTACTTATAGTATAAACCCGCCAATTTCATATCTTTTGTAAAGCTTATAGTATAGGTGAAAGACTTGTTTTCATACTTTGCTTTGGCAACAACAACCGCCAACTCTTCGTTATTTTCTTTGTTAGTCATACCGGCGACACCCATATTTTCTACATTTTTGAAAGCTCCACCTTCGCCAATTGCTTCATATACTTTATTCAATAGATCATCTGTAAGGCCCTCTTTCATTTGCACAGTAGACATTTCTCTTAGCCCTTCAGAATCTTTCTCGTTAACCAACGTAATTACATTCTCAGCAGCTGACTTGACTTCTGCTTCGTCAAAGTCACTGGATAGCTTCTGCCCGCAGCCGGCTAATACTCCAAAGCAAATAATCAATGACAGAACTAAAATACAGATAGACTTGATTTTGGACTTGCTCATTGGATTGCCTCCTTGAGATAATATTTTCGTGAATGGAAAGCATAGATAACCATGATGATGTCTACCGCTAAAAATGCGCCATAGAACGCAAAAACCGAAGTAGTGACAGATGAGATAATAGGAATCAATGCATCTACCATTCCATGAAGTAAAATGGCTAATAACAAAAACAATACCTTCTTATTTCTTTGAAATCCATTCCACACTGCGATTGTTACTGTAACATGAAAGGTTACTGCTAATATTCTTTCTATTAAAGCGATAGATAGTTGACTTATGGAGAGCATAGCAACTACGGGCAACAGAAATACACATACTTCTGAAATTCCATGTCCTAACCCAAATAGAATTGGTTGACTTATCGCACACTTGTCTGGCTTCAAAAAAAAGAGCTTAAATAAGAAGCGGAAAGTCTCTTCGAAAACTCCGGCGGATAACGCAATTAATACCTGTATGAGTAATGGATTCATCATAAATGCAAGTGCAAAGCCAGTTGTTTGCTGCAACTTATGTAAAAGCGGTAAACGCAACAAAGGTTGGGAAATAAGAAAACAAAGAAAACCGAGAACAAAATATAGGATTTTCTTTCGCAACGCACCACCTCCACCGGTGATATTTACCTAATTAACCTATTTTGATAGGACTCTAAAAAACATGGCTGGATCTGCCAAAGGAACCGTCCCCTCGGCTGGTATGTTATTATTTTCGCCAATGATTACCAATATCCTCTTTTTTGCCATAAACACGCGATAATTTATTTGCTTCAAAACAGTGGGCAAATACCGTCTCTTATTTGCATTCTCCCCGAACTATCTGCCATAATAGTTATGGATGTGATAATGGATGAAAAAAATTGAACTAATAGCTACTGCAACTTTTGGACTGGAAGCTGTGGTTGCGCGGGAAGTACAGGATCTCGGGTATGAAACAGAAGTAGAAAACGCCAGGGTGATCTTTCAGGGAGATGAGAGGGCTGTTTGCCGGTCGAATCTCTGGTTGCGCTCTGCTGACCGGGTACTGATCAGGGTTGGGGAGTTTAAAGCACTTACTTTTGATGAGCTGTTTGAAAAAACAAAGGCTTTGCCCTGGGCGGATTGGCTTCCGGAAAACGCCAGCTTCCCTGTTGAGGGGAAGTCTGTCAAATCAAAGCTGTTCAGCATATCTGATTGTCAGGCTATAGTCAAAAAAGCGATTGTGGAAAGCATGAAAAAGAAGTACCACAGGAAGTGGTTCGATGAAACTGGCCCGCTCTACACCATTGAGGTATCATTGCTCCAAGATGTGGCTACACTGACCATCGATACCAGCGGTGCCGGCCTTCACAAGCGTGGTTACCGCAAGTTGAGTACCTCTGCCCCTCTCAAAGAGACATTGGCTGCTGCGATGATCAATCTCAGCTACTGGAACTCTGAGCGTATCCTCTTTGACCCTTTCTGCGGCTCTGGCACAATACCCATTGAGGCTGCATTGATCGGGCTTAATGCTGCTCCTGGTCTTCACAGGGAGTTTGCTGCAGAGAGTTGGCTTTATCTTCCTCAGCGATTTTGGAGCGAAGCCCGCCAGGAAGCTGAGGATCTGATCCGCCGGGATCTTAAACTCAACATCAGGGGTACAGATATTGACCCTAAAGTGATGAGCATTGCCCGTTATCATGCCAAATTGGCGGGTGTCAACGATTATGTCTCATTCCAGCAGATGCCTGTGGCTGATCTGCGTACCAAGAAAAAATACGGTTGTCTGATCTGCAACCCACCGTATGGTGAGCGGCTGGAGGATGTCAAAGAGGTGGAACAGCTTTACCGTCAGATGGGAGTAACTTTTAAGCCCCTTGATACCTGGTCTTTATATGTGCTCACTTCTTACCGGAACTTTGAAAGGCTGTTTGGGCGGCGGGCTGATCGGAGGCGTAAGCTCTATAACGGCAGGATCGAGTGCCAGTACTACCAGTTTTACGGACCTCGTCCACCCAGGAGGGGATCATAAATATCATAAATTTAAGTAATTGACATCAATTTAATATTAGATATAATAACCGTTATTGCATGCTTAATTTTAGAAAGAGGTCCATCGAATCAATGTTGAAAAATTTCAAGCTAAAAGTTGACATTCGTAAAATATTAAATAGCATATGGCAGTTTGTAAAAACAATACTGCCCATTACCATCGGCTCAGTTATCGTAGCAGTGGCGTACAATGTGCTGGTCGTGCCTTATGGTTTATTATCCGGGGGGCTTACCGGAATTGCACTGATCGGGAATTACCTGCTCAACATCCCACTTCCTATAGGTATTCTAATCTTAAATATCCCTGTGTTTATCTTGGGTTTGAGGGAACTAAATCTTAAGTTTATATTGTACAGCTTGATCGGCACACTGACCATGGCGGCCGCTTTGCCGCTCACTGAGCCCTATATCCCTGTTCCTGAGCTCGACCTGTTCCTGGCTGCTGTTTTCTCCGGGGTTGTCAGTGGAATAGGCGGTGGTATTATTTTGCGGGCCGGTGCATCGGCCGGTGGTGCTGATATTATTGCTATGATCGTTAAGAAAAAATGGAACATCTCGATTGGTGCGTGTTTCTTCTACTTTAATGTTGTTGTAATCTTGATGTCATTGGTTCTCTTTGAACTTAAAATTGCTCTTTATACCATTGTCAGCATGTGGGTGTTGGGGGCTGTTACAGATAAGGTACTTCAGGGCTTGAGCAGCTATAAGTCGGTGACGATCATATCTGATGAAAACAACAAGATCGCTGAGCAGATCATGGAGAGGCTCGGTAGAGGCATTACCTTCCTCGAAGGGCAAGGTGGCTATACCGGGGAATCCAAGATGGTGATCAGCTGTGTGGTGAACAACTTTGAGATTCCCAAGGTGAAGGAGATAGTATTTCAGCTAGACCCCAGTGCGTTTATGTTTGTTTCCGAAACAGCTGAGGTTTCCGGTAAGGGATTTACAATGCCCACGTAGGATTTGCAAGCTCATCTATCTCATTTGCTATAAGAACCTAAACATGATGGCAGTAAACTTTGCCACTTCTTCAGCCATAACCAAGGCCACAACCCTTTCCACAGGGAGATGAAGCTGGTATTATAAATCATCTCTCAAGTGTAAGCAACTAACTGTCGATCAAAAGTTCTTTTTGCCTGCGAGCCATCCTCTTTATTTGGTACTCTCTTTTTGCAGCTTCACTTTTGCTGGGAAGCTCTTCTGTATAGACAAGTTCCAGCGGTCTGCGGCCGCGGGTGTATTTGGCTCCCCTACCCTCTCTATGTGCTGTTAACCTGGCCTCTAGATCATTTGTCCAGCCTGTATAGAGGGTACCGTCCTTGCATTTAAGAATATAAACATAGTAGTGCATCCTATTGCCACCCGCCACCTCTATGATTGTTCTGTCTGCTTGTTCTCATCCAGACACCCTTCTTCCAATATGGTTAACAGGTCATCCTTGTCTTCATACTTTACGAGGATAAATAAAATATCCCTTCCTTTTATAGTTGTGTCTCCACGTGGTGTAATGATCTCGTTTTTTCTTACAATGGCGTTAATAAGGCTATCCTTGGGCAGTGGTATCTCGTGCAGTTGTTTATCGATCAGGCATGAATCTTTTTTAACATCGTATTCCAACAACTCACACTGTGATTCTTCCAATGTGAGTAGTTCTAGAGAATACGGAGAATACGGTTTTTTCTTAACTAATAGCCCTAGTTTTTCTGCCAATAGATCTATTGTTGACCCCTGGATCAGCGCTGATATGATGACAACAAAAAAGACAATATTGAAATAGAAGTTCCCATTATCGATACCTGCCACATATGGGTATGTTGCCAGCACAATGGGAACTGATCCCTTGATACCTCCCCAGCATAAAAAGAGTCTTTCTTTGAAGGAATATTTCCAGAATACAGTAGATGCAAATACAGCTATTGGCCTGGCGACAAAAATAATGAGCAGTGCTATAATGACACCCTGTTTCCAGAATGTAAGGATTTCGGAAGGAAAGACCAACAGCCCCAGCATCAGAAATAGCATCACATTACAAAAGGCAGCAATTCCCTCTAAAAAGCGAGTAATCCCTTGTTTAAAAACAAATTCAGAGTTGCCCATCCAAAAACCCGCCATAAAAACTGCCAAAAAGCCGTTGCCCTTGATCACGTCTGCTAATCCGTAACCTAAAAAGCACATACTAAGGATTAATACATAGTAGAAACCGCCGGTATTCAGTTTTGCTTTATTGAATAAATACGGACCAACCTTTCCGATCAGGTAGCCGATCCCGATGCCAGCCACGATTTGCCAACCTAAATTTACAAAGAAGAGCAGTGGAGTCGCTACCTTTCCTAGAATCAGGTCGATCATGGCTACTGTTAAAATAATTGCTGCCGGGTCATTTGATGCGGATTCTATCTCTAAAGTTGCCGCTGTCCTGGGTTGGATGTTTTTATTGCGAAAAAGTGCAAAAACTGCTGCGGCATCTGTAGAAGCTATTATCGAACCGAGAAGCAGGGTTGACAGTATGTCAAGCCCCAGGATCAGGTGAGAGGTAACACCCAGGGTAACAGCAGTGATTACAATGCCAACTGTGGCCATACTAAAAGCCGGCCGAAAGGCAACCTCCAGCAATTTCTTCTTTGTGCTGAAACCGCCTTCAAAAAGGATGAAGATCAACAGAATAAAAGAGATCTGCTGTGCCAGGACGGGATCATTAAATTGTACTAAATTCAAGCCGTCGCTGCCAAAAATCATACCCAAGAGGAGAAAGACAATCATTCCTGGTACGCCCAGTCGTGCAGCAAGTTTTGTCGAAAAGGTTGCTAGAATCATAAGTATGGCTAAATATAAGAACTTCGAATAAGAAAACCCCTTTGGAAGTGAAATGAGCATAGACAATATCTATTTTATCATTTCTTTTGAAATGCCTCTAGTGAATAGAGGTCGGATGCCACGGCTAATTCATGATACTATTTACTTCCATATCATCTTGAGTTCGGTTTTTTAAAAATGGAGTTTAGGTTAAATCAATTGCGGTTTTACCGCATTGTCGGCCCGTGAGGTTCCGCTTCGCTCCTTTCGTCGATTCTGAAAGCATAGGAAAACCAGCCATACCATTGCGGTGATGGACAGTCAGTCCCTAATGCCTCTTTGGATACTCACGGGAATCTTTTAAATTATAGTTGTCCTTGTAAGTTCAGACGCTTAACGATCTTT
>NZ_CDRZ01000279.1 GCF_000946815.1 Syntrophaceticus schinkii
TACGCAAGATAGGGAGATGGTTTTTATGTTTTTGCAGAGTCCCCGATCTGTATTGGTCGGGGTTTAAGCTTTTTTAGTGCTGCTGTCCAAAATGACAGCGGAAGCAAATGTCTGATTTAGCATTCCAGGGAAGCACTGCATTTTCCCCGACCAACCCTCCGGCAGCAGGTGATGGTAAAAGGATATTTCCAAGCTATTGCTGAGGAATACGATTTATTCAATATTCAGTTATCTATGTTCAAAGATGACAAAAGGGCCGTTCCTCTGTCACAATAGGAAGAAACGTTGACAATGAGCGTCCCCCTGTCACGAAGAATTCAAAGACGCTTTGGGGAAAAGGGGAAGGTGTATGTTTGGAATAATAGCTTTAGCAACCCTCTTGTTGGCAGTGGTTTTGGATCTGCTGGTGGGTGACCCACAGACACCTTATCATCCGGTCGCTCTTGCAGGTGCCTTGATCGCTAAAGGAGAGGGGTTTGTTTATAGAGAAGGGGCACCACCCTGGCGTAAACGCCTGGCAGGGATTATTCTTGTACTGTTCAATGTTGTGTTGGTATATATATTATCCTATCTGCTGCTGGCAGAATTGGAGAAAAATCTCCCACTTGCTGCTGTTATCATTGGGGCGATTTTCCTGTGGTGTACATTTGCTGTCCGCAGTCTGGATAAGGCAGCCCTGCAGATCTTCAACTTGCTGGAAAAGGGAGATCTGGTGCAGGCACGGAAATACGCAGGTATGATCGTGGGCCGGGATACAGATAACCTTGATGAAGCAGGGATTACCAGGGCGGTTGTGGAAACAGTTGCAGAAAATATCTCTGATGGAATCACTGCTCCCCTCTTCTATTTTGCCATCGGGGGTGTACCCCTGGCGTTAGCTTACCGGATGATCAACACCCATGACTCCATGCTGGGTTATAAAGATGAACGATATTGTGACTTCGGGTGGTTTGCTGCCAGGTTGGATGATGTTGCCAATTACCTTCCGGCACGCCTGACAGCTTTTTTGCTGGTGATCTGTGCCTGGTTCCTGAAGTTGGATTGGCGTGCTGCCATTTCCATCACCCGGCGTGATCGAAGGAAACACCCCAGTCCCAACAGCGGCTATCCGGAGGCTGCAGCTGCCGGAGCCCTGGGGATTCAGCTGGGTGGAACCAACTACTACCAGGGCATACCATCAGAGAGGCCGCAGCTGGGGGATTCTGTAAGGCCGCTGGAAAGCAGTCAGATCACAGCTGTCAGAAAGTTGATCTACGGCACTTTGTTCCTGCTTCTTGTTCTGTATTCCGGCCTGGTTATTGTGATAAGGTGGGGAGCACTTTGGTGATCTTAGAGGGGGGTGCAGTGGTTCCTGGTTCCTGCGGTGAACTGGTTCAGGGAACCAGTGGGGGAACCAACTTCCTGGTTTCCTGCCCGGTGAATTGGTACAGCAGGGTAACTGTACGCCTTGGGGCATCACAGGATGACCACTATCCCAAAAAACGCTCAAAAACATACCTTGCAATCCGAAAGATGCTTGACCTGTATGGTTATTCCGGTCATGGGGTTATCATTGATGTGACTTCCTCTCTACCGGTGGGCAAGGGGATGGCCAGCAGCACCGCGGACCTGGCCGCGGGGTGCTTTGCTGCTGCTGCAGCTATGAAAATTACACCTGACCTCAATGAAATTGCCGCGATAGCGCTTGCTATTGAGCCATCTGATGCCACTTTTTTCCCAGGGATCGCCCTCTTTGATCATGTGCGGGGTATGTTATATCAAGACCTGGGTAAGGCGGTACCTCTGGGTATTATAGCGCTGGATTTCGGTGGGGTTGTGGATACCCTGGCCTTCAACAACCGTGGTGATCTGCCTTCACGGAATAGCTCCAATGAGAGTAAGACGAGGCAGGCCCTGGAACTCGTCAAAGCGGGAATAGCCAGGAAAGATCCGGTTCTCCTGGGACGCGGTGCGACCTTAAGTGCCTTAACCAACCAGGGGATTCTCCACAAACCGCGTCTTGAGGAGTTGATCGATTTTGCTATGAGTCACGGCGCCTATGGGGTGAATGTGGCTCACAGCGGTACTGTTGCCGGGGTACTGGTTCCACCTGGTAGGGAAAGTGATACCTTTTTGGTAAAGAGCATTGCCAAACACTTTCCTGCGCTCCGGGCCTGTTATCCCCTTCGCCTTGTAGGGGGAGGACCGCGCTATACGGGGATGATTCATAGAAGGGATGGAGAGTATAGTGAAGCACCAGCATGGGGGTAATCTGACCCTTGTGGCAGCAAAATATGGGCTGGATCCGGAAAAAATCATGGATTTCAGTGTTAATGTCAACCCCCTGGGACCCCCTGAAGGCGTCAAAACCCTGGTGGAAAACTGGGTTTCATATATTACTGTTTACCCGGAACCGTACTGTGACACATTAAAGGAAGAATATGCATCCCGTCTTGGCACTGCACCTGAAAATCTGATTTTTTCCAATGGTGCAGTGGAACTGATTTACATGCTAATGCAGGCACTGCGCCCCCGCACTGTTTTGATTCCGGGTCCCACCTTTCGGGAATATGAGATCGCCGCTCGTGCCTTTCAAGCCAAAATAAAGCAGTTCCGTCTGGCACCGGAAAAGAGCTTTCTTCCCGCTCTCAAATCGCTGATGCGCGCTGCCTGTGATGTGGATATGGTTTTTCTCTGCAGCCCCAACAATCCTACAGGCAGCTTATTCCCCCAGGATTTCTTAGGGCAGTTTCTAAACTTCTGCAACAACAGGGGTGTATTTGTTGTTATTGACGAGTCTTTTTTGATCTTTCATAACTGCTGGCAGGAACTGAGTGCTGTTCGTGATACTGCGGATAACAGAAATCTGTTCGTACTGCAGTCCCTGACGAAGTTCTTTTCTATCCCGGGGCTTAGGGTCGGCTATGCTGCTGCTCATCAGGATACAATCAAGTATCTCAGCAGGTTTCAGCCTCCCTGGCAGGTCAACGCCCTCGCCCAGGCTTCAGCTGCAGAAGCTGTGAAGGATAAGGACTATGCGCATCGCTCACGCACCTTTGTTGAACAGGAGCGGATGCTGTTGGCGGCAGCGCTGTCTGCAATAGAGGGGATCAATGTCTACCCATCAGAGGCCCCCTACCTGCTGCTGGAACTACGTGCAAACCTTACTGCGCCATTTGTGGCAGATGAGCTTGCCCGAAAGGGGATTCTGGTGAGAGACTGCAGCAATTTTGCCTATCTAGATGACCGCTTTCTTCGGGTAGCGGTGAAGGACAGGGAAAAAAATCGGCTGCTGGCCGCAGAACTGACAGGGTTAATCAATTCGGGGCTTCAAATGTGAGTTAATGTTGTGTTAAAATACCTGTCAGAGAAATAAGTAATAAAAGATGTCTTGATAATATCTATTTGTCTGCTTCAGGAAAGAAGAGGAGTGAGCGAATTGGAAGGCAAGGTTGCTGGGGTATGTATCAGTGAGAAGTCTGGTACAGGAAAGATTAATGTCGGTAAAGGGTATTTGGAGAAGGATCGGGGATTGGTGGGAGATGCCCATGCAGGAACCGAGAGGCAGGTCAGCGTTCTCACACTGGAGGTAATGGAGAAGGTTGCCTCTGAAGGGGGATTTTCTGCTACCCCTGGTGATTTTGCTGAAAATATTAATATTAAGGGTATCGATGTCGATGAGATAGAACTGGGATCCTGCTTGCTGCTGGGTAATGCCGAGCTTGAGGTAGTTCAGATCGGCAAGGTCATTGATGAGACACATACCTTTAATTTTCATGGGAAGGTTCCCCTGGTTACTGAAGGGCGTTTCTGCCGGGTTGTGCGCAGCGGTTGGGTATCTATTGGGGATCCGGTTCGTTTGATCAAGCCTAATTGAATTTCGGTATGGTGTTTTCGGATAATGAGCCTGCTGTTTTCTTGACCGGGGAAAAAAGTGCAAGGAGTTCACCGGTTGTGTTTTTTTGTTAAATTGATTAAGCAGGAATAACAAAAAGAACAGCGAATACATGTAAATAACAACTAAATAGTGGAACAGGTGGCCCGGTCAACGGGCTGAAAAGGGAAACCAGACACTCAGCACTGGAAAGTGCGGGGTGAAAAGGTGCGGTCCCGCCACTGTGAGGGGGAGTCTGTCCGCAGCAATCCACTCAGAGCGACGCCAAATAGATGGCATCCTTTGGGGAAGGAGCGGAAACAGCGATGAACCCAAGCCAGGAAACCTGCCTGTTTCAGCACACAGCTTAAACCCTACGCGGATAGGGAGGTGAGGTCCATGATCTTCAGTCTCAGTCCGTAGGACTGAGTTTTTTGTTTTTAATGTCTGTATCACATGGCAACACGGGCAAATGTAGCTGCAGCAACATTGCGGATGTTGTTAACTACCCAGGCAAAAAATTCTCAGGTTTGGCTGGGTAAGGGGTGCAGCGACATAACGGCTGTTTGCCTCTGTTACCTTACCCTTGATGAGAGGCAGAATATGAATCGCTGCTGGAAAAAGATAACTAAGGAGTGATCCCTGTGTTTCCTGCTTGGAAGAAGATGTCCAGGCGTAGTAAGAAGTTATTATTAATGTTGGGTGTTGTTTTTTGTTCTGATCAACTCTCCCCTCACTGCCCATGCCATGCATATCATGGAGGGCTTTCTTCCGCTGAAGTGGTGTGTTATCTGGGGTGTGCTGGCTATCCCCTTTGTCATTGTGGGATTCAGGTCGATCAGCAAAACAGTTGAAAAAAATCCTGATGTGAAAATGCTGCTGGGAGTGGTAGCGGCCTTTGTTTTTGTGCTGTCTGCATTGAAGATCCCCTCTGTGACCGGCAGCTGCTCTCACCCGACCGGGGTTGGATTAGGAGCAATTCTTTTTGGGCCAACCGCTATGAGTGTGATAGGTTGCATAGTTCTGATTTTCCAGGCACTGCTTTTAGCCCATGGTGGGTTCAGCACTCTGGGAGCTAACACATTCTCTATGGCGATTATAGGTCCCTTTGTTGCTTACTTTGTCTATAAGCTCTGTCAGAAGTTGAAGGCACCTACATGGCTGGGAGTTTTTCTGGCAGCTGCGCTGGGAAACCTGCTGACCTATGTGACGACCTCTTTTCAGCTGGCTCTCGCGTTCCCGGCTGAGGTCGGGGGCTTTGCGGCATCACTGACGAAGTTTATGGGTATTTTTGCGGTTACCCAAATACCGCTGGCTGTCGCTGAGGGTCTGCTCACTGTTGTCCTGTTCAACCTCCTGACTGTTCATAACAAACGTGAGTTGGAAGAATTGGCAGTGATTTCTACACCTGCCAAGGCTGCAAAGGGGGTTTGATGAAATGAGATCTAAAAACATTATTTTAATTGTTCTGGTGTTATTGATAGCTGTTTTCCCTCTGCTGGTCAAAAGTGATGCGGAGTATGGGGGAGCAGATGGTGAAGCCGAAGTGGCCATTACTGAAGTACAGCCTGAGTATGAGCCTGGATGGAATCTATCTGGGAGCCGCCCAGCGGTGAAATAGAAAGCCTGCTTTTCGCCTTGCAGGCAGCGATTGGTGCAGGATTCATCGGTTATTACTTTGGTTTTGTAAAAGGCAGAAAAGAAAATGAGAAAGCACAAGAAAGGGTCACTGGACAGGTTAGTACCTCAAAAAGCTAGAGACCTCTCCTTATAAATGACTGGCCTTCGGGGCTGAGACTCATATGCCCTGTGGGTGTTCGGGGATAACAGGTTCCCGAGGGCCAGTCAATATGAATTGCCACAGTCGAGGAGCTGACAGGTTTGCTAAAAATAGACCAGTATGCCTATACGAACAAATTATCCGCTGTCCACCCTATAGAAAAAATCATAATGGCTGGTCTGACGATGTTGATCTGCCTCATCTTTGCATCACCACCGGTATCTCTGTTGGTTCTGTTCATTATGACGGGGGCAACAGTTCTGCTGGCAAAAATACCAGGCCGCTTTTTTGGGAAGCTGATGATGGTACCCTTATTATTCCTGGTGGTGGGAGTGATCACTGTGGCAGTTACCATTACCAGGGATAGTGTGATCTTATTATGGGGTTTTAAGATCGGCAGCTTTATGGTGGGAGTGACTTCAAATGGCTTGTATAAGGCGGGTGAGCTTTTTTTGAGGTCGCTGGGAGCAGTCTCTTGCCTTTACTTTCTTTCCTTGACAACACCGATGGCAGAGATCCTTTCCGTCCTCGGAAAGCTCAAACTGCCTCCCCTGTTGATTGAACTGATGTCCATCACATACCGCTATATCTTTGTGCTGTTGGAAACAGCTGATCAGATCTATATAGCACAGGCCTCCCGCTGGGGATACGCAACCTGGAAAACATCTTATTCTTCACTGGGGCAGCTGTTATCCAATCTGTTCAGCAAATCATTTTATAACTCCAAGATGCTCTACATGACTCTCTCATCAAGGTGTTATACGGGTCAGCTTCAGGTGTTAGATACTACCTACACCCTGTCTATGAAGAATTTATGTATTATTTGTGTTGTAAATGTAATTTTGGTTGTTGTAGGTTTATTCTCTTAACCTGCTGCCGGAGTTTCTTATTGCTTTGTCGTTGGAGGTGTACTTTTTAATGAATGCAGCTATAGAGACCAGGTGTCTGGAATTCAGTTATGTTGACGGCACAAAGGCTTTGGTAGAGATGAATATTGCCATCCCCGCCGGAAAGAGGGTCGCCTTCCTGGGTCCCAATGGGGCCGGGAAAACAACCCTTTTCCTGCATTTTAATGGCTTGATCAAGCCTGATCAGGGAAAGGTTTATGTGGCAGGCCAAGAGGTGCGCTATGACCGCGCCTCACTGCTGGAGGTGCGCAAAAAGGTGGGGATCGTTTTTCAGGACCCGGATACCCAGCTGTTTTCCTCAAGTGTGAGGCAGGAGATTTCCTTTGGCCCTCTTAATTTAGGGTTGTCCAAGGATGTAACAGAAAAGCTAGTTCGTCAGGCTATGGAGGATACAGGAATTGTAAATCTTCAAGATAAGCCCACCCATTTTTTGAGCTACGGCCAGAAAAAACGGGTGGCCATCGCCGATATCTTAGCTATGCAGCCTGAGGTGTTGATCTGTGATGAGCCGACTGCCTGGCTGGATGTCAAACATGCCAGACATGTCATGGAAATCCTAACCAGATGTAATGGGCGAGGAGTCACTGTGATTATCTCTACCCATGATGTGGAGATGGCCTATTCCTGGGCAGATTATATCTTTGTGATGAAGGATGGCCGGGTGATCGGAGAGGGCGCTCCACTGGAAATATTCGATGATGCTGAGCTTTTAAAGGATGCAGAACTGGCCAGACCGCTGCTCTATGTACTGTCTGGTGAGCTGGTTGCTAAGGGGTGTTGTGATGAGGGTGCACCTGCGAAAAGTGTACAGGAGCTTATGAAAAGGATCCGTGATTTAAATAACTGTTCGCCAATGTCATCGGGTGGCAATTCCTACCGGTGGCACAAGGGAAAACTGCTGCGCCGCGGCTATACCACAGGTACATCTGCCGCAGCTGCAGGGAGAGCGGCAGTACTGGTGCTTAAAGGGGAGCATCCAGAGCAGGTAGAGGTTCTTTTGCCTGAAGGAAATTATCTTAACATCGAGATCGCCGGCATAGAGAGATGTGGCAATGAGGCCAAGGCCTGGGTGATCAAAGATGGCGGTGATGACCCTGATATCACAGATGGGGCGCGCATTGAGGTAACAGCGAGGTTTCTAGAGGAGGGGATCGTCATTCGAGGTGGCAAGGGTGTTGGGGTGGCCACCAAACCAGGGCTGGCTGTTCCTCCCGGCCAGGCAGCGATCAATCCTGTACCATTGCAGATGATCCGGGAAAATGTTGCTGCGGTGCTTCCACCTGACAGCGGAGCAGAGATCACCATCAGTGTTCCTGAAGGTGAGAGGTTGGCTAAAAAGACGATGAATCCTCAGCTGGGAGTTGTCGGCGGTATTTCTATCCTGGGGACAACCGGGATTGTGGAGCCTATGTCTGAGGAAGCATTCAAAATGGCTTTGATTCCCCAGTTGGAGATCGCCAAATGTGCGGGGTGCGATCTTTTGCTGCTTACTCCGGGGCGGCGTGGGGTAAGGTGTCTTGTGGAGAATTTGGGTGCCCCTGCTGAGGCTGTGATCATGACGAGCAATTTTGTTGGTTTCATATTGGAGGAGTGCCTGCGGCAAGGTTTCCGGCGGCTTATTTTATGGGGGCATGCGGGAAAAATGGTCAAGGTGGCTGCAGGTGTTTTTCATACACACAACCGCGTGGCAGATGGAAGAGCAGAGGTTGTGGCGGCACTGGCCGGGGCCAGGGGTGCAGGAAGTGACCTGATCAAGGAAATCCTGGAGACCCCTACAGTGGAGGGAATGATCCCCATTTTGAAGAGGGCTGGGCTGGAGATTGTCTGGAGGGATCTGGCAGAGCGTGCCAGCCGGCGGGCGGTTACCTATCTACGGGAAGATCAACAGTTAGATGCTTCTACTGACCAGGTAGCACCGGCAGACGAAAAAAACAGAGATCGATGTCAACTTCCGACTTCCGACCTCCGGCCTCCGACCTCTGTTCTTCAGGTGGGCACTGTGATCATCGCTGCGGACCAGTCTCTCCTGGGCTGTGACAGGACAGCTGTTAATCTGCTCAGTGAGGCTGGCTGGCAGCTCAGGGCGGGCTGTATGGTTGGAAATTGATCGATGAATAATAGTGAAGGGATTGGTCTGTTGTGGTTTATCCGGTAACTGTGGTTGGTGCTGGTCCTGGGAGTGAGAAATACATACTGCCCCTGGCCTGGGGTGTTGTTGAGGAGGCGGATCTGCTGGTGGGTGGGGAGAGTGCTTTGTCCATTTTTGAAGCAGCTGGAAAAGAAAAAATCCGAATTAGAGGTGATCTGCAGGGGGTTCTTGATCATGTTGCAGAGGCAAGGGAAACCAAGCGGGTGGTGGTACTGCTCTCCGGTGACCCAGGTTTTTTCAGTCTCTTGCCGCTTCTCAGGAAGCGTTTCGGTGTGGAAAATTTACGAGTTATCCCTGGGATCAGTTCCCTGCAGTTAGGTTGTGCTCGTTTGGGACTTAACTGGCATGACATGGCTGTTGCAAGTGTGCATGGGCGTGGACTGGAGCAGTTGCAGCAGGTCTGCTCTGCCGGTAAGGTCGCTGTGTTGACCGATGAACACTGCACTCCAGCCGTGGTGTGTCGCTACTTTTTAGAGCATGGGTCTCATTTTTCTTTAGTTTGGGTGCTGACCAATTTAGGCAGGCCAGGGGAGGAAATTACCTTGACCGGTCTCAAAGAAGGCGCAGAGATCGATGATCGAGGGAACAGCATCGTGATCCTGCTGCGAGAGGATGCCTGTGAAGGCATATCCTGCGCTAGTGAGGAGAAGGCAGCAGTTGAAGAACCGGCTGTTGAGGGGTTGGCAGTTGAAGAAGAGCCGTTCTTTGAAGAGTTGGTCATTAAGGAGGTAATTGAAGAGGCAGTCGTTGAAGAGCTTGCTATCGAGGAGTGGAGGGATGTTGTAACTCCGGGTCTTGCCAATGAACTGTTTATGCGTACCAGGACACCGCTTTCTCAGGAGGAGGTGCGTGCCCTGGTGTTGAGCAAGGCACGCCTCTGCCGCGGGATGGTCGTCTATGACCTGGGAGCAGGAACCGGGGGCTGGACAGTGGAAACCGCTCGCCTGATCGCTCCAGGCAGGGTCTATGCAGTAGAGAGGGATCCCGCAGCAGCTGAACTCGCCAGGATGAACTTGAAAAGGTTTGGGCTGACCAACGCTTATGTGGTTACAGGAGAGGCTCCTGATGCTTGTGCTGAATTTCCCCGGCCGGACTGTGTTTTGGTTGGGGGGAGCGGGGGGAGGCTTCAGGATATCGTGCAGTCTGCCGCATCCTGGCTGGGCCCCGGAAGCAGAATAGTTCTCAGTGCAGTGACACCCGATACCTTCAGTGCCGCCTGGGGGCTCTTGCAGGGGGACAGCTGGGAGCAGCTTGATGCAGTGCTGCTCCAGGTTTCCCGTGTGGTATCCCGGGGAGAAGCCCGAATCTTTCAGGGAGAAAACCCTGTTTTCATCCTACAGGCAGTGAGGAGGGAAGGCAGTGACAGTTAAAGGAAAGTTTTATGGAATCGGTGTGGGTCCTGGTTCACCGGATTTGCTGACACTGAAAGCAGCTGATTTATTGCGGAGGGTGCCTGTGATCTTTGTACCTGTCAAGGCCAGTGGTGAGTCGAGCAGTGCTATGAAAATTATCGCCCCCTTTTTGGATTTGTTGGATGGCCAGGAAATACAGGAACTGGTCTTTCCCATGACCAGGTCTTTTCTGGATTTAAAAGAGGGGTGGAAGCTGGCTGCTGAGGATGTTCTCACTGTGCTTGATGAAGGGAAGGATGCTGCTTTTATTACTTTGGGAGACAGTGTGCTCTATAGCACTTATGCCTATCTATTGGATGCTCTGTTGGAGCTGGAGCCGGATCTGGCTGTGGAAACAATACCCGGAATTACCTCTTTCAGCGCTGCTGCGGCGTTGTTTAATCGCGCCCTTGCTTGTGGCAGGGAGTCTTTGGCTGTGGTGCCTGCAACCCGGGGTGTGGAATTTTTGAAAAATGTCTTGGGCAGTTTTGAAAATGTGGTTCTGTTGAAGGTAGCACCTGTGCTTGATGATGTGCTGGATATCTTGAAAGAACTGGATCGACTGGATGAGGCGGTGTTTATCTCCAGGTGTGGGATGCCTGGACAGGTGATGCTGGATAACCTGGCATTGCCTGGGGAGATACCCAGGGATTATTTTTCACTTATTTTAGTGGGGAAGGTGGAGCGGTAAGATGAGTGAGCAGCAGAAGGGTAGTGTCTATTTTGTAGGGGCGGGGCCTGGTGACCCTGAGTTAATTACTGTGAAGGGGATGCGGCTGCTTGAAGAGGCAGACCTGGTGCTTTATGCGGGGTCCCTCGTCAATGTGGAATTGCTTAAATATGTCCGTGCGGGGGTGCCCTGTTATGATACAGCCGGCCTCACCCTGGAGAAAACGATGGAGCTCATCCGGAAAGGTGCGGCTGCCGGTAAAACCGTGGTGCGCCTTCATACAGGTGATCCCTCTTTATATGGAGCGATCCAGGAACAGATAGAGGCTGTCAATGAGGAGCAGATCCCCTGGGAGATTGTTCCCGGGGTCAGCTCATTTTTAGCTGCAGCAGCCCTCCTGGGCAGGGAACTGACTGTGCCCGGGGGCACCCAAACGGTGGTCATCACCAGACAGGGGGGCAGAACTCCGGTTCCTGAAAGAGAATCACTGCAAGAATTGGGACGCCACGGGTCGACAATCTGTCTTTTCCTGAGTGCCAGTCTTTTGGATCAGGCGGCTGCTGATCTGATGGTCAACCTGCCCGCGGATACACCGGCAGCTATTGTAGAGCGGGTTACCTGGCCTGGTGAGCGCTTTATCATGACAACCATAGGGGAAATGGCTGCAGATGCCTGTGCAGAAGGTATCACTAAAACAGCGATGGTTCTGATCGGTGATTTCCTCACAGCCGAAGGGAACCGCTCACTCCTCTATGATCCCTCCTTCAGCCACGGTTATCGGACCAGCCAAGGGGACGGTTCCCGCGGCTGGTCAAAATGAGACACGGGGACGGTTCTCGCGTCTCACGGGGTGACGGAGGTGGTGACAGAGGGACGGTACTATTGTCACCTCCTATTGTCATCTCACCTGGGTGACAGAGCGACGATCTTATTATGACAACTTTGGCTGTCTGGGATTTCAGGGAAATATTAGCTGCAGGTATATCGGCAGTGTGTTATCAGCATGCATTTCATTTCAGTTTGGGAGTTAGAGGGGCGTTTTGTTTGCCACGAAAAGTCTTGGGATGTGAATGTTGAAGGGGAAGCAAAACAGGACTGTTCCTGTGCTCCAGAAAAGGTGACAGGATGGTGACAGGAGAACCGTCCCCTTGTCACCTCAGGGTGGTGGTTTAGATTATGGCAAAAAGACGGATGATAGCGGTGATCTATTTAACAGCGGCCGGGAAGAGTGTGGCGGAGCGCTTAGCTGCCGGGTGGGATCAGGAAAGCTTAGAGGTTATAGCTGCGGGTTCCTCTCTTTCATCACAGGTGCGCTCTCTGTGGGATGAGTATGAGAGCTTTATTTTTATTATGGCGGTGGGGATTGTGGTGCGCTTGATCGCACCCTTGCTCAAGAGCAAATGGGATGATCCCGGTGTTGTGGTGGTAGATGAAGGCGGCCATTTTGCAGTGAGTCTGGTAGGAGGGCATTGGGGGGGGCAGCAACGCCCTGGCACGACAGGTGGCTGCTCTGCTGGGAGCTGTTTCTGTGATCACAACAGCAACAGATGTCCAGGGAAAACCCGCTCTTGATACCCTGGCTAAACAGTGGGGAATGCTGCCACTGCCCAGGGAGCGGGTGAAGGAGGCCAACAAGGCCTTCCTGGCAGGTGAGCGGGTGGTGATTTACACGGAATGGGATCTTCAGTTGGCAGATGAAAAGGGGATAGAGGTTCTTCCCCTGGCAAGACATACCGAGCATCAGAGTGGCTTTCCGGTCTATGTGACGAGCCGTGAGTACAGTCAGTTCAGCAGTCAGGGGGTCTGTCTGTGTCCACCCTGTCTGTCAGCGGGCATCGGCTGTAAGCGGGGCGTTTCCGCAGAGGAGATACTGGGTGCACTGGAGGAGGCACTGAAACGCTCAGGACGGAACAGGGATGGTTTGACTACCCTGGCTTCCCATGAAATTAAGGGAGATGAGGGTGGTCTGTGGGAGGCGGCTGGGAGATGGAAGCTTCCCCTGGTTTTTTACAGCACAGAAGTATTAAAGGAGATTCATGAGCAGCATCCATATCTTGCGGATTCTAATTTTGTACGAGAAAGAACAGGAGTTGGTGGTGTATGCGAAACAGCGGCATTGGCAGCAGCAGCGGAGGGGAAGCTGGTGCTCTCAAAAATGAAGATAGGCAGGGTCACAGTGGCATTAGCAGAGGCCGGCTTGCTGTGGTCGGAATCGGGCCAGGCAATCCGGAGAATATGAGCCAGCGGGCAGTGCAAACCATAAAGGAAGCTGATGTTGTGGTGGGGTACCGTCCCTATGTGGAGCTAATAGAGGATGTCCTCTCACCGGAACAAGAGGTGATCGGAAGTGGGATGCGACAGGAAGTGAAGCGTGCCCGTAAGGCTTTAGACAAGGCGTTGGCAGGCAGAAGGGTTGTGGTAGTCAGCAGCGGGGATGCCGGGATCTACGGGATGGCCGGTTTGGTGCTGGAACTGCTCTTTGAGGTGAATGACTACAAGCGGGTGGATTTTGAGGTCATCCCGGGTATTACAGCTGCCTCTGCGGCAGCTGCACTGCTGGGGGCGCCTTTGATGAATGATTTTGTGGTGATCAGCTTAAGTGATCTGCTGACTCCCTGGGAGGTGATCCTGCGCCGGGTAGAGGCTGCTGCACAGGGGGATTTTGTCATTATTTTCTACAACCCCAAAAGCAAGCGCAGAGTGCAGCAGATTGAGGAGGCCAGGGAGATGCTTCTCAACTACCGAACAGCATCCACACCGGTGGGGATTGTAACCGGTGCCGGGCGTGCCGGACAAAGGGTGGTTATCTCTGACCTGGCACACTTCCTGGATGAGGAGATCGATATGTTCTCATTGGTGATTATAGGCAGCAGCCAATCTTATGTCAAAGAGGGCCGGATGATCACCCCCAGGGGCTATCAGATCAGCGGGGGTGAAAAGAGTTGATCCTGTTGCTGGCAGGTACCAAGGATGGGAGAGAGCTGGCCGCTGATCTGATCAGTGCTGGTTTCAGTGTTTTAGCCAGTGTGACAACATCCTATGGGGGAGCGCTGCTGCAGGAGATACCAGGGGTTATAGTTAAAATCGGAAGGTTGGATGCGGCGGGAATGCAGAGGTTGGTGGATGAGCACAGGATCAAAGGTATTTTAGATGCCACACATCCCTTTGCTGTGGAGATTTCCCAACTGGCCCAGGATGTTGCCTGTACCAGTGGACGGCCTTATCTTCGCTGGGAGCGGCCGTCTGCTGCACTTCCGGAAAGCAGTCTTTTATACCGGGTGCAAGATTGGGATGGTGTGGCTGAAAAAATCAGTGATTTGCAAGCCAGGAGCGTTTTTTTGGCTGTGGGGGTCAATCACCTGGCCTTCATCGTGGGCCATCCTCTACTATCACTCTGCTCTTTTACTGCCAGGGTGCTGCCCCTGCCGGAGGCAGTATCCACCTGTCTGCGGGTTGGACTGAAACCTCAGCAGATTGTTGCTCTACAGGGGCCCGGGAGCAGAGAACTGAACAGGGCGCTTTTTGAGCATTTCCAGGCAGACGCCCTGGTGACGAAGGAGAGCGGCCCGGAGGGTGAAAAGGTCGCTGCTGCTTTGGATCTCAAGATTCCGGTTGTTCTGGTGGAGCGTCCGGTAGCTGACAGTGAAGGGCATGTTGTCTCTGATAAAGATGAGGTTATCTACTGGGCGAAGCAGGTTGAAGGCCAGCAAACGATATTTTAACAAAAACAAAACAGGAGGGAATTAAATGAAAAAGGGTGTACTCATTCTCGGCCACGGCAGCAGGCGCCAGGCCGCTAATGAAGGGCTGAAACAATTGACAGCGATGGTGCAGGCGAACCTTGGGATGCAGGTTGTACCCGCTTATTTTCAATTTGCACGGCCATCGCTTGATGAGGGAGTGGCGAGTTTTGTAAACGATGGGGTCAAAGAGATCATTATTGTCCCCTCATTATTATTTCCGGGGATACATCTGAAGGAGGATATTCCTGAGGCTCTGGAAAAGCTCAAACAACAGTACGGCAGTGAAGTCTGCTTTCATTTGACCCCACCAATAGGGCCTGATCCCCGCCTGGCGGAGATTATCATGGAGAGAGTGCGGTCAGCGGCAGGGCCTTTTTCTCAAAATGAGCCTGAAGCAACCGCTCACTGCATTATATCCAATCCAGATGAGATAACAAGGCTCAGCCGCACGCGGATCGAGGATGCCCTGGGAGAAGATTTTTTCCAGGAGCGCTTCCCCGGACCAGAAGGGGAGGTGGTGAGAAGGGTTGTTCACGCCACCGGTGATCCAGATGCCGCCAGACTGATGCGCTTCCATCCGCAGGCGGTTGCCTCCGGGCTCACTGCTTTGAAAAATGGTACAAAGGTCTTTACAGATGTGCAGATGGTAATGGTGGGTATTAACCGTACTGCCTTACAGGAACTGGGGGGCAAGGCTGAATGCCTGATCCACCATCCAAAAGTCAGGGAGGAGGCAAAGACCACCGGGCTAACCAGGGCGATTGTTGCAGTTCGCGCTTGCCGCGAATCCCTTCCTGGTAATATAGTAGTAGTTGGGAATGCTCCTACAGCTCTGGAAGAGGTGATCAATTTAGTGGAGCAGGGGGTAAAGCCCGCCTTGATCATCGGCACCCCGGTAGGCTTTGTAGACGCGGCTGAGTCCAAGGCACGCCTTTTGGGTCAGGAAGTTCCTTTCATTACAATGATCGGCCCCCAGGGGGGAAGTGCTGTGGCTGTGGCTGTGGTCAACGCCTTGCTGGCACTGGCGCGGGGTAATGCGGGGCTTTAGGGGATGCAGGATTGCAAAAGGCAGCACTATGAAAGGGTGGATTTCAAATTGGCTAAAGCAATAATGCTGCAAGGTACCGCTTCCAATGTGGGGAAGTCTATTCTTGTTGCGGCACTCTGTCGTATCATTCATCAGGATGGCTATAAGGTAGCACCTTTCAAAGCGCAGAATATGACGCAGAACTGTTTTGTAACCAGGGAAGGGTATGAGATGGGGTCTGCTCAGGTGCTGCAGGCTCAGGCCGCGGGTGTTGAGCCGCGGGTAGAAATGAATCCTATTCTGCTCAAACCCGCCAGCGATGCCTCCTCCCGTGTGGTTGTGCTGGGGAAGCCCTTGGGTGAGGCAATGAGCGCGCGGGACTATCACCTGGGCAAGAATCTTGAACTGCTGACCGATATCAAGAAAGCTCTGAAGTATCTGCAGCAGGGCTATGAAATCATTGTCATCGAGGGAGCGGGTAGCCCTGCTGAGGTTAACTTGAAGGAGCGTGACCTGGCCAACATGCGCACTGCAAGACTGGCTGGGGCTCCTGTGCTGCTGGTTGCAGATATAGACCGTGGTGGTGCCCTGGCTTCCATTGTGGGCACCCTGGAGCTCCTCGACCAGGAGGAGCGGGATATTGTGCAGGGGATCATCATCAACAAATTCCGCGGGGATTTATCTTTGCTTACACCTGCACTGGACTTCCTGGAGAAAAAGACCGGGAAACCCGTGCTGGGGGTGGTTCCCTTCATCGACCTCCACCTGCCGGAAGAAGACTCCCTCTGTTCCAGGGATCCTGATCAGTATTCAGATGACAAAGCGGACATCGAAACAGAACTTGACCGTTTGGCTGACACTTGCCGCAGCTCTCTGGACATGAAAAAGATCTATGAACTGCTGAAAGGATGACAGGGGGATGAGGATGACAGGGGGACGGGGGTGGTGTCACCTTTTATCACAGACTTCCGACCTCTGGTTTCCGACTTCTGTTTTCCCGGTTGGTCGTTAGGAAAGTCCAGTTATCTAAAGTGGATCGTAAAGGTTGCCGGGCTATGTGTGCCATCCATCAAGCCGTACAAGGATGGGCACTTCGGACTTCTGGCTTCCGGTTTCAGGCATCTGTTTTTCGGGTTGGTCGTTAGTCGTTGGAAAAAGGATACTGTTGTCTGCCATTAAAAGTCGTAAAATGAACCTTGCCATCTTTTAATAATTAGTTTTTTCCTTTCTGGTATAATTGATTATGTTATTACTAAATCGTTTTAAGGTGGGCAAGGGATCTATGAAAAAAGAAACAACTATTTAAGGCAGCAGGTATTATCACAGTTGCCTCTATTTTGAGTAAGGTTTTAGGTTTTTTCCGCGAAACCGCCCTTGCCGGTGTTTTTGGGGCTACTACGGCTACAGATGCCTATCTTGTCGCCACGATTATTCCGTGGATGCTCTTTTCTGTTGTCGGTACTGCTTTGTCAACAACCCTGATTCCGGTTTTTACCCAGCGTGTGCATGATGAAGGGGAGGAGGCCGGCCAGCGTTTTATCAACACGTTGGTCAACTTTATTCTGCTTTTTTGCCTTGTTATGGTTATTGTAGGGGCATTTGGCGCTCCCTGGATAGTTAAGATTGTCGCCCGCGGGTTTCAGGGGGAGGCAGTTAACTTGACAATTACCCTGACCAGGCTCTTGCTCCCCATGATGGTTTTTCTTGCACTTACCGCTGTCTTGACAGGTTACCTGCAGGCAGAGGAGCGGTTCACCTGGCCGGCTCTGGTAGGGATTCCTTTCAATGTGATCATGATTTTAGCGATCATCATTTCGGGGAAGAGCTTCGGCATTATTGGGGTTGCTGTAGGAAGTGTGCTGGCTACAGCCAGCCAGATCTTAATTATGCTCCTGGTCTTAAAAGGGCGAAATATCGCTACCGGTTGGTGATCGACTGGAAGGATCCGGGTTTCCATCAAGTTGGGAAGCTGATCGTTCCTATTCTCCTGGCAACAGGGGCCGGGCAGATAGGGCTTATTGTTGACCGGATGCTTGCCTCAGGATTGGCGGAGGGGAGTATTTCCGCCTTAAATTTCGGTGCTCGCCTTACACAGTTGCCCCTGGGGATCTTTGTTATGGCTGTAACTACGGTGCTTTATCCCACCTTTTCTCAGCTGGCAGCTGACAATAATATGCACGGGCTACGCCGTGCTATGGTAGCAGGGGTGCGGGCCAGTATTTTTCTAACCATCCCTATGGCTGTGGGGTTGATCGTGCTTCGGGATCCTATTGTACGGGTGCTTTTTGAGCGCGGTGCCTTTGATCCTCAGGCTACAGAAATGACAGCGTATGCTGTGTTCTTTTTCAGTCTGGGGCTTTTGCCTATGGCCCTGCGGGAAGTGATCAGCCGCGTTTATTTTGCTATGCAGGATACCTTTACCCCGATGATGCTGGGCATTGCCGCGGTCGCCGTCAATATCATCTTGAACTTCATACTTGTTGGGCCCCTTGCACACGGCGGGCTTGCTCTAGCGACATCTATCGCCTCCCTTGTTGCAGTTATCATCCTTTTTGCTGTTCTGCGCAGGAGAGTGGGTGGGTTGGGCGGTCTGGAGATGTGGGACAGCTTCTGGCGTGTTTCCCTGGCTTCTGCAGTGATGGGAGGTGGGGTTGTTGCTCTGTGGAGATTCTTAACCGGGCTTTACCCCGCCCCGGGCTTTTTCCTGGAGGCAGGATTGCTCACAGTGGCCATCTGTGCTGGGGTGGTTATCTATACCGTTGCTTCTTACTTGTTGGGACTGCCTGAATTGAAGGTCGGATTTGATTATGTTTCGAAAGCTATAAAGCATCTTTTCAAGAGGCAGAAAAAAGTGGCCGGGGAAAAATGGGGTCAAGCGTGATAAGGGGACTGCCCTTTTATCACGCTTCAGCGATGCGGGCGGAGTGCGCTGACCTGCTGCTGGGGTCTGCCGGCACGCCGCGGGGGCGTGCCGCGAGAACGGCACCCGTGGCAGGTCTTGACTTTAGTTAGCTGGTCTTTTGTCACGATGAAGGGGGAAAAGGGGGCATTGTGTTACCTGTATCCTGAACCTGTACAACTGTCGCGGAGCATGCTCATTCGTTCATTCAGGGAATAGTGTTACCTTTGTCTTGAACCTGTACCGGTTGTTCCGTGGACTTAAAATGCGTGCAAGGGGGACTGTCCCCGGTGCATTAAAAGAACCGTCCCCCTGATCCCCACTGATCCAAAAAAGGGCTTCCTTGCCTTGGAAGCCCTTTTCTATTTGGGTTATTATTTATTCAGATCGATAAAGCGGTCCTTCAGCTTTTCCGTTACCTGCGGCATGGATGTATATTCCATCTCATCCAGGGGAAGGCGATGAGGCTCAAAGGGTCCCATGCGGCGTATGTAGTCGGCGACATTGTTGGCCTGTTTCCTGACATTGTCGAAAGCGGGGTCATCAAATAGATCTTGTGGCCCTACTAATTTGCCCTCAGAGAGCTGGAAGCCTAAGGCGATTACCCGTGGTGGACCGTCAAATCTTGTGGGACGGGCCTCATTCATGCTGACAGGCATTAAGGGACCATTGTGTGATCCGCGCATCCAGCCGGCCACCAGGTGGGGATAGGTGAAGGGCTCAAGAGCTTCACCAACCGCCGGATACCCGCTCTGGCAGCGGACGATACAGACCGGGTCATCTTTACCGACATAGCGCCCGGCCATGAGATTGAGGCGCTGGGTGCTGGATACAGCGGCAATATCCTTTGTTTCCTTATTGAAGACACGCTTGATGCAGAATCTTCCCGTTGCCCCGATGAAGACGAGCATGTCATAAAGGTCTTCCGGAGTAGAGAAGATGATCTTCTTGTTCTTGATGGTGTCCCTGACCTCAAATTCAAAACCGTTGTGCATATTCGGGTCGATCACCAGTCCGATGGTGTTGAAGGGATCGGCAAACATTTTATAAAGAGGCAGGTTCCAGGCACCTGGTTCTGTTTTATCTGCCATAAATATGATCACTGGTTCGCTTTTCCGTTCTTCGAACTGCATCTCGGCGGTACCTGGGCCAAGCCCTTTAATGTTGCCGGAGAAGGCGTCTCCCAGGAGGTCCTGTCCTGCGCCATAGAGCTTTAATTTTTTAGCCACCTCTGTACATGCAAGAAAGGTATCCCATGCCAACTTATGGATTTCTCCGTTGTTCCGACCTGTTTCGTGCGTCATGATCAGGTTGATGTCATCGCCCACATGGGCAACATAAGAGTCTATGAGCAGGGGGTGTCCTGATAACATTTCTCGTGCTTTTTCCAAGAGTTCGGGATGAACATTGGAATGCCCCACATAGCCTCCAACATCGGCCTTGATTACTGATAGGGTTATTTTCTTCCCCATATTTGTCCTCCTCCACAAATGTGTTATACTAATTGATATTTATGTTATACATTACGACACTAGGACTGGAGTTTCCTTCAAAGTATAATAAAAAATCGGGCATTTTCCAAGCCAATTTTATCCATAAGAGGCAGTTGGACTCGGCAAAAAGTGCCTTATTGACAGTGTCTGCTTCACTTTAAGTGCTTTGGAAAAGAAGGATTAGGGTTTTGAACAGCGAACTAATTAGCGAAATAATTTATGAATTCCTCAGTTGCCTTTTATTATCATTATAGCAGAAAAGAGCATTAATAAATAACGGTCGAGGAGATGACTGGATTTGTTTCAAAAAAAGGTAAAAAAAGCCGTTATCCCAGCAGCAGGGTGGGGGACACGCTTTCTTCCGGCGACCAAGGCTCAACCAAAAGAGATGCTGCCTATTGTTGATAAACCGGCGATTCAGTATACAGTGGAGGAAGCCATGAATTCCGGGATCGAGGATATTATTATTGTCACCGGAAAAAATAAGCGTGCCATTGAGGACCACTTTGACAGGGCTGTGGAACTGGAGCTTGTCCTCAAAGAGAAGGGTGACGAGGAACTCCTGCACCTGATCGAGGATATCACTAACCTTGTCGATATTCATTATGTAAGGCAGAAAGAGGCTTTAGGGTTAGGGCATGCCATTTATTGTGCCAGGAAGTTTATTGGTGATGAGCCTTTTGCTGTACTGCTGGGAGATGACCTCATTGATGCTGATGTGCCCTGCCTGCGCCAACTTCTGGACATCTACGAGGAGCGTCAGGCTGCGGTTCTGGCAGTTCAAGAGGTTCCGGATCAGGATGTATCCCGGTACGGCATTATCAAACCGGTAGAAGGGGATCACAATAATTGCAATAATAATAGTCGCTATTTTAAAGTGGAGGACCTGGTTGAAAAGCCGGCAGCAGTTGATGCTCCATCGAATTTTGCTGTAATCGGGCGCTATATCATTACTCCTGAGATTTTTGAGATTTTAGGAAAGACCGGCCCCGGAGCAGGAGGAGAGATTCAATTGACCGATGCGCTGAGAGAACTTGCCAGGATCCAGCCTATTTATGCCTGCCTCTTTTCCGGGGAAAGGTATGATGTAGGGGACAAACTCGGTTTCCTGCAGGCCACTGTAATGTATGCGCTGAATAACGCGGAACTGGGTACATCGTTTCGCCAATTTTTAAAAGATGCTGTTCAAAATGGGGGTGAAAGGTGTTGCGGGAAAAAGTAGAAGCCGTTCTAAATCAGGTACGCCCTGTGCTTCAGCGTGACGGAGGGGATGTAGAACTCGTCGATGTTGATGAAAACGGATTGGTTAAAGTGCGTCTTAAAGGGGCCTGCGGCGGCTGTGCGATGGCAATGGTTACCCTGAAAATGGGGATTGAGCGGGCTCTCAAAAAAGAGATCCCCGAAGTGACAGAGGTTGTTGCGGTTCGCTAGTAGAAAAGCCCGGGGCCAGAATCTATTTCGGTTTCCGGGTTTTTTCTATTGACGTTTGTCGTGTGGTACTGTCTTCCATGAGAAAAGTGATAAGCTGATTAGCAAAAAAACCCGCTGCATTTCATAATGCAACGGGTTAAAAATTACAACTATTTAATTAGGCAAACCATTTCCCGCGGTAATTATAAATAAAGTTTTCAGACAGATAGTTTAAGGGCTTGCGTATTGTAGTAAATTTTTCAGCAAATTTTGAAAGCACATGATCCAGTCCTTGTTCCCTTGCTTCATCGTAGGTAGAAGCAAGGTCATAGTAGCGGCGCCCTTCCTCCTCATAGTCTTGAGTGGTGCGGCACCCGCCGCGCCCTATATACCGGTTGGGAATGGCGCTGCCCATGTACTCGGGGAAGATCCCAGTGATAAACAGGGAAATATCTGCAAGCCGCTTATAAAAATCATAGCGGTAAGGGAGTTCCACCAATCCAGCCAGTTCCAATACATCATCGAAATCAAGCTCACTAAAGTGGCGCTGATAGGTTAATCCTCGGGCGCGATACACAACTGTGGTGCTGTCAACCCTGGTAAAAGACGCCAGCATTCTGGCCAGGTAAGCGCGTACATCTTTGTTTTGAAGCAGGACTACGGCATCCTCAGCATCGAAAACCGGGATGCGTTCACGACCGATTATTTCCATTGTACAGCTCTTTTTTTCGAGATGCTTTTTTGTCTGCTGGATGAGGATACTGAACAACAGAAATGGGGAAATCTCTAAAAAGATATCTTCTTCATCCTGGACTCGCCAAAAAAGTTTCTCATCTTCCAGCATGATCTCCACCAGGTCAGGCTTATCTTTCAATAACTCACAGATATGGTCATAGTCTTGCCTTTTATCCACAATCGTTCTTACAATAAAATAAATGTCATCATCAGTTAAATCTTGCAGGTACGCCATCGCAACACTCATGTGTTCCACCTCCCTATTTTGTTAGATACCTTTACACACCGTCACCGGGAGACAACGGAACCCATAAACAAGATGGTTATGAATGGAAAGTATAGAAGGGAAATCTGTTATGTGGAATATCTCTTACTATTTATTTTAGTTTAGCATGATCACATAAATTCCTCAATGGCATATTATAGTCGTCAGTACTGACGCATCAAAATGTTTAAAAATCTTGCGAGTACAAAAACTGGCGTTTTTATCACCGATTCCGAAGTTTTTTAGAAAAATATCCGTTCTACATGTGGCGGCACATCCTTTTCAAGCTATTTTGCTCCTTTTAACCTACTATAGCACCTTCAAATGGGCATACGGGTAGTGTACACCGTATTGAAACCGCTATGTTGAATAGAATTGCTAAGCTGCCGTTGGCCTTATTTTCCAATCATCATCCTGAACCAATCGCAGTTGGCCTGGGGATTTCATTAACTTGCGAAT
>NZ_CDRZ01000280.1 GCF_000946815.1 Syntrophaceticus schinkii
TTTAGCCCATACATGGATAAGCTCAAACTCATCGTAGCCGCAAATAATTCCGCAGGTCACGATGAATAAGATATCGGTTAATCGATGCCATATCTTCCCTTCCATTCTACTATCGTTCAATCCGCTAAAATAATCAAAAAACTTCCCTTGATATAAGCTTTCGCTCATCAGTATCCCCTCCACATATACTTCTGAGCTATAGCTTAATTCATAGTTGGTTGATTGTCCAGCAACTTTTACACCCATTTACTTCCTACATGAATTTGCCGTGTCGAAACCCCTTACCCTTACCTCACCAGTTCGGCTTCTGCCGTATCGAGAATCTAATTCCTCTTATAGATGTGCAACATCATCCAGTTTCAGCAGTTCGTAAACAGCTCTCTGGCAACACTTTGCATTTCCTTGCGGTCGGCTTTGTCCTAATTATTCCGGACTGAATCAAAGCCCAGTTTCGGTAGAAAAATTTCTACCTCTCTGGTGTTTAATGGTGTGCGGATCTGCCGAATCATACCCCCTTAGATGGTACTGGGAAGAACATCAAGGCCTAATGTGTCATCATTTTTGATGCTGTGACTTAGAGAACGGCTCCAGACGACGCTTATGCCTCCCATGTCACAAACGCCGCTGGACTGCCTTTCTCATCCTGACCCCCAGGCAGGCCCCTTCTAATTTAATAAACCCCTCTCTTTATAAAAAAAGATTCTTCATATCCATCTCATAGCCCTGTGGATAAATTTTTGATATAGTAGAGAAAACAGGTGACCTGTTTGTAATAATATGCTCTGAAGCAAACAAATCATGAAAAAACCATATAGTTAATAGGTATAGTTATTGCAAACTTAATGTTGCCGTTCCTATACGTAAATACCTGGACATAAAAAAACAGTACACATAACTGAGAAGGAGACACGAAAAATGCTGCCCTCATATCCCTTACAAAACGAGCACTATATTAAGAAACTAAATGATAACATACTGCTGGAACGCCTATTGGATTCTTTTTCGACCATTACCAGAATGAATGTGGCAGTAACAGATGTTGACGGCAACTATCTGCTCACATCCAAAAAAGAAGAGGCGGAATTTTGTCGGTTGATCAAATCCACTTCCCAGGGCTTGGAACGCTGCTGCAGTTCCTATGCCCGCGCGGGCAGAGAAGCTGAAAAATGGAATGAACCTTATTTTTTTAAGTGTCATGCAGGTTTAATTGCGTGGGCCTGTCCTATTTTATTTGATGGAAGACATGAAGGTAATTTTATCTGCGGACAGGTTCTGATGTGGAAACTGGATCAGTACTACATCCAGGAGATCCTGGAGATTACGAAAAAGCTGGATATTGACAACACTAAACTGGAGAAAGCCGCAAAAAAACTGGATGTTATCTCGGCAGATCATATGCAGGCGGCTGCTGACCTTTTATTTGTAACTGCTAATTATTTTGCTCACAGCGGCACATCCACCCTTGATTACCAGCAACAGCTGCGCATAATCAGTTCTTGGCTCTGGAATGAGAACTATAATAAAAAGGTCCAAGAAACAGTAGAACAAGACATTATAGAATTGGAAAACGAACTCTTCAGGGAAATCCGGCTTTCCCATCAAGAATCATCCAGAGAACTGCTGAAAAAACTGGCTATCAAGTTCTTCACCCACAGCAGAGGCAAAATAGAAATCATCAAAGGGTTGAGCATTGAATTTATCAGTCTGTTGACGCGTTTTGCCACAGAGTGCGGCACAAAATTTGAGGAATCCATTCGCTACAGCTTCAAAAGGCTCAATGAATTAGAAGAAGCCGATACTGTGGAAAAGGTAATTCTCTGGCTGCTCACAACAGGAAACAGTTATATCGATCTGCTTACAGAAAAAGATACAGATCCCCAAGAAACAATAATTAATAATGCCATTTCTTATATCCTGACAAACTATCCTTCACAGGAGCTTTCTTTGCCGGTAATCGCCGACTACTGCCATATCAGCCCCTCCTATTTAAGCCGGATTTTTAAGGATAAAAAGGGATATACCATCACAGAACAGGTCAACAGGACACGAATCGAAGAAGCGAGGCACCTGTTACAGGTGTCCAATTCAACAATTGAGGAAATAGCAAAAATGGTGGGCTTCAGTGACCGGAGTTATTTTTGCAAGGTTTTTAAAAAACAAGTGGGTTTAAGTCCCAGCGATTATAAAAAGAGGTTTTAAGATATAAGATTTTTTACCAGATTAACCGTTTCCAGGGCATTGGGAGAGTAGCCATCGGCTCCGATAAACTCGGCAAAATTTTCGGATACTGGCCCTCCTCCCACAATTACCTTTAATGACCGACGCAGCCGTTTATTTTCTAATATTTCTATAATATTAGCCATTTCCCCCATGGTTGTGGTCAGCAGAGATGAAAGAGCAAGCACTGCGGGTTTATGCTCCACTACAGCTTGCAAAATTTCCTTTGCGGGCACATCAACCCCTAGATCAATGACTTCATAGCCATTCACCTGAAGAAATATTGCAACCATGTTTTTCCCAATATCATGAATGTCACCTGCAACAGTGGCGATCACAATCTTATGAGGATACTTGATGACCTGTGTGGAAAGATTCTTGATCATCGTAAGTCCTGTTTTGATGGGGCGCAGCGCAAAAAGCACATCAGGGATGTAAAAATCTGCCCCGCGAAACTCCTCAGCGATACGCTTACTCGCTGGAATAAGTGCATTGTCCATGATTTCCTGGGAGCTCATGTTGTTTTTTAACCCCAGTTCAATTAGACGTACTGTCTCCTGGGTATCGCCTTTCATAATTGATGTATTGAGCTCCTGTAAAATACTGCTGCGTTTAGGTTTCACCGTTCGTCACCGTCTTTGTTATTATTAATAATTTCTCGGTTTCTGCAAGAAGCTTTACCGCGGGGTCTTACTGCACCCTTTTCACAGCAGCTTGAATAGCACCTGCTACCGCGGTAGGGACAACCTGGCTGTTGTTATCGCATCCTGGGCTATAGCTTGAACAGCACCTGCTGCCAACATAAAAGCAAACCCTGATTAAAGGGATCAAAAATGCCGATATTGTATTTTGCCGGAGACGGTTTTCGCTCCGGCAAATTCTTTCCGCAATCAGGACTTAAGGGCCGCAATACGGCGCTGTAAAGCATCCTTGGTCCTCTCCAGCTCCGCTTCCTTCTCCCTTTCCTTCTCCACAACTTCGGGTGGTGCCTTGGCCAGAAACTGCTCATTCGCCAGCTTCTTCTGCACTCGCTGCAGCACCCCATCGATGGTTCGCTCCTCTTTTCCCAGGCGGGCGAGTTCTTTATCCAGGTCCACAAGTCCTGCCAGGGGCAGGTAGATTTCAGTTCCCCGCACCACTGCACTCAATGCCTGTTTCGGCTTTGCATGACCCGCACCTGTGATCTCCAACTCACAGTTGGCAAGGAGTTCGATATAGGATCTGTAATTGTTCAGCAGTTTGCTTTCCTCAGCAGCGGCAACCGCCACACACCTGACGGTTTTCCCCGGGTGGATCTTCATCTCCCCGCGCATATTCCTGATCCCGTGAATGGCCTCCATCAGAAACTCCATCAGGGCCTCACTTTCCTGATCGAGCTGCTCCGCATCCACACGCGGCCAGGAGGTGATTATAATGCTCTCTCCTGTATGGGGCAGGTACTGCCAGATCTCCTCGCTGAGGAAAGGCATGAAGGGATGCAGGAGTTCCATGGTATGAATCAGCACATGATGCAGTACAGTTTGAGCGGTAAGTTTACGCTCCGGGCCCTCCTTCTCGTATAGCCTCGGTTTGATCAATTCAATATACCAGTCGCAAAACTCACTCCAAATAAACTCATAGAGGATACGAGCAGCCTCACCGAGCTCATAGGCATCTAAATTGGCGGTTACAGCCTCAACAGTTTTATTAAACCTGCTCAAGATCCAGCGATCAGCCAGATCAAGCTGTTCGCGGTCATCCAGGTCAGCAGCATCTTGCAGGCGAAAATCCTCCAGGTTCATCATAGCGAAGCGAGAGGCATTCCACACCTTGTTGGCAAAGTTTCTGGTGCTTTCAACCTTCTCCCAGTAAAAGCGCAGGTCGTTCCCCGGGGTGTTCCCGGTAAGCAGGGTAAAGCGCAGGGTATCAGCCCCATACTTGTCGATGACCTCCAGTGGGTCAATACCATTGCGCAGGGATTTGCTCATTTTACGCCCCTTAGCATCCAGGATCAGGCCATGGATGAACACATCATGGAAGGGTACCTCCTGCATGAATTCAAGACCCATAAAGATCATCCGCGCCACCCAGAAGAAGATAATGTCTCTTCCGGTTACCAGCACAGATGTGGGGTAATAGAAGTCCAATTCTTTCGTTTTTTCTGGCCAACCCATGGTAGAAAAGGGCCACAAAGCAGAGCTGAACCAGGTATCCAATACATCTGGATCCTGCTCTAATTTGGTGCTGCCGCACTTGGTGCACTCCTGTGGATCATCGGCGGCGCAGATTACCTCATCACACTCCTGGCAGTACCAGACAGGGATGCGGTGTCCCCACCACAGCTGGCGGGAGATGCACCAGTCCCTAATGTCTTCCAGCCAGTTGAGGTAGATCTTTGTAAAGCGTTCCGGCACAAAACGGATTAGCCCGTCTCTCACCGCTTGCATCGCGGGTTCTGCCAGGGGCTTCATGCGCACAAACCACTGCTCTGACACCAGGGGTTCGATTGTGGTGCTGCAGCGGTAGCAGTGGCCCACAGCATGGGTATAATCCTCCACTTTCAGCAGCAAACCCAGATCCGAAAGATCCTGTACCACCTGATGGCGCGCCTCCTCCCTGGTCATCCCGGCATACTTGCCGGCCTCTGGGGTGAGCACACCATCCTTCCCGATCACAACAAGCTGTGGAAGGTTGTGACGGAGTCCCATCTCGAAGTCAGCAGGGTCGTGGGCAGGGGTTATCTTCACTGCTCCCGTTCCGAATGCGGGATCCACTGCCTCATCTGCAACAACCGGAATCTCGCGATTCATCAGGGGGAGGATCACCTTTTTGCCTACCAGTTTGCTGTAACGGCTGTCTTCAGGATGAACAGCAACCCCTGTATCCCCCATCATGGTTTCCGGGCGGGTTGTGGCCACTGTTATAAAGTCAGTGCCCCCATCCGCCGCGGGATAGTTGACATAATAAAGTTTAGAATCCTCATCTTCATGTTCCACTTCTATATCTGAAATGGTCGTATGGCACTTAGGGCACCAGTTGATAATATAGCTGCCCTTGTAGATCAGTCCCTTATCATAAAGGCGCTGGAAGACCTCCCGCACAGCATGGGAACACCCTTCATCCATGGTGAAGCGCTCCCGCTCCCAATCACAGGAGGCACCCAATCTCTTGAGCTGATTGATGATCTCCCCGCCGTACTCTTCCTTCCAGTCCCAAACACGCTCCAAAAACTTCTCACGGCCGAGGTCATGCTTGCCCAGGCCTTCTTTGCCCAGGTGTTCCTCCACCCGGGCCTGGGTGGCGATACCGGCGTGATCTGTACCCGGCATCCACAGGGCATTGAATCCCTGCATGCGCCGCCAGCGTATCAACACATCCTGAATGGTGTTGTCCAGGGCATGCCCCAGATGCAAAGAACCGGTGACATTGGGAGGAGGAATCACAATACAAAAGGGCTCTTCCCCATCGTCTGGTTCTGCATGAAAGTAATTATTCCGCACCCAGTAATCGTACCACTTCTCCTCTACCTGATGCGGGTCATATGTCTTCGGAATCAACTTTTCTATAGCCATTTTGTCCCCCTCACTCGCTTACAGTCCGCTCATACTCAATTCTTGTTTAATTGTACGTTTTCCCCACAACATTTGTCAACCAAGTTAGGGTGCACTGGGGACTGTCCCCCTTGCACGCGTTTCGCGCGAACATCCTTTTTCCACCGACCAACCACCGACCACTAACCACCAACTCCACCTGCCAGCCGTTTGATCAGGCGCTGCATCAGATAATAACCGCCCAGGTTGAGCAGGAGGATCAAAAGCACCAGAACAGCTGCTGTGGCAAAGGCGATGGAGAATTCACCGGTCTCCATGGCCACCAGGTAGAGGTGCATGGAGAGGGTGCGCCCCGGGCTGAAGATCGATTTGGGCACCAGCAGAGAACCGCCCAGGGTAAGCAGCAGAGCCGCGGTCTCACCGATCACACGGCCGACACCCAGGAGAGATGCTGTAAAGATCCCCGGCAGAGCGCTGGGCAGAACCACATGAACCACTGTATCCCACTTGCTCACACCCAAAGCCTGACTCCCCTCACGATAGGAGTTAGGAATGGCATGCAGTGCCTCCTCTGAAACCCGGATAATGATGGGCAGAATCATGCAGAAAGCGGTGAGAGAACCGGATAGAATCGACCAACCCCCGGTTAAGGGCCGCAGTAACACAACAAAGAAGGCAAAACCGAAAAGCCCGATTACAATGGAGGGAATCCCAGCCAGGGCATCTGTAAAGAACCTGATCACCCGCACTAAAGTGCCCTCACCGGTGAATTCGGTCAGGTAAACCGCCGCTCCCACACCCACAGGTACCGCCAAGAGCATGGTAAGTAAAGTGAAGTAGATGGTTCCCAGCAAAGGTGAAAAAACGCCCCCGGCACTCCCCATCTTGCGCGGATTCTCCAGGAAGAAGGAGATGCTTAACTTCCCCAATCCCTGCACCATGATATAACCGATAATCAGGACTAAAAAAGATACAGTGAGCAGAGCAGCACCCCAGATAAACCCTTCCGCTAACTTTTCTCGCACCTGCACACTCATCTGCCACTCACCCCCTTCCCAGCAATAAGCAGTGCAAAACTGTTCAACAGCATGATCACGAGAAAGAGCACCACACCTGTAGCAAACAGTGCCTGGGCATGCTCCCCGGAGGCATAAGCCATCTCCAACCCAATATTTCCGCTTAAGGTGCGAGCCGGTGAGAAGATGGAGCGGGGAAGAGCAGGTGCATTTCCAGCAACCATAAGGATCGCCATGGTTTCCCCGATGGCTCTGCCCATCCCCAGCACCACCCCGGCCATAATCCCGGTACGGGCAGCAGGAAGCGTATTGTGGATAATCGTCTGCCAGCGGGGTACACCCAGAGCATAAGAACCCTCTTTATATTCCCGCGGCACCGCCCGCAGGGCATCCTCAGAGATGCTCACAATTGTAGGCAGAATCATGATCCCCAACACCAGAGAAGCTGCTAAAATGCCAAAACCTGTCTTCATCTCCGGGGATAACACTCCCCCGAACCAATGTACAGCAATATAGCGCACCAGGGGCACAATAACCGTCATCCCGAATAACCCATAAACAACAGAGGGGATTCCCGCCAGCAGTTCCACCGCCCGGCGCGTCCACAGGGCGACTATCCCAGGTGCATACTCCGCCAGGAAAACCGCTGTGGTTACACCCAGAGGAACCCCAATGATCAAGGCCCCCAGAGTTACCGCCAGTGTACCGGCAACCATCGGCAAGATCCCAAATACCCCTTCCCCAGGCAGCCATTCCCTCCCAATAAGAAAGGAGAAAAACCCTGTTTTCTCCAAAAGGGGATACCCCTGAAGAAATACAAACAATCCCACCAGAACGACCACCAGGGTGGAAGCCATAGCACATATCAAAAGCAATTTCGAATAAAACCTTTCCTTCAATGACAGAACCATAAAGAATCTCCTAACTGGGGTCAGGCTTGAGTAATTTACTTATTTTGAGCCGTCAACCCTTTGTCACTCCCAGGTATAAGGCCATCATTTTACCACCTTCAGACCTCCGGCTTCCAACACCTGTTCCACTTCCAACATCCCACCTCGCACCTCTCGGTGTGTTCCCACTTCCCACCTCCCACCTCTCAAATAACAGTGGACAGATCTCTGTCACCTTCCTTTTTCCGACTTCCGGCTTCCAACTTCTATTTTCTATTCCCACTTCCAACCTCCCACCTCCCACATCTCATACAGCTGGTACAAAATCCTGGCCGACAATCCGCTGCCCTTCCGGGCTTAGTACAAAATCAATAAAGTTCCTGGCCATCCCCCGCGGCTCTTCCCTGGTCAAGTAGAAAAAGAAGCGCGCCAGCTTATAGGAACCGTTTTTAATTGTTTCTCTCCCAGGCAAAATGCCGTCCACAGCCACCACATTGACACTATTGTTAACATTACCCAGGGAAATGTAAGCAATGGCTTGGGGATCCGCGGCAACAGCAGTGCGCAGAGAACCTGTGGCATTCTGCACTCCCACCCTGCTGCTGATGTGGGAATCCTTCATCACCAAATTTTCAAAGGCACCGCGGGTTCCTGACCCTTCCTCCCGGGTGAAGGCATTGATCACCCCCTCCTTTCCCCCCAACTTCCTTCCAATTGGTAATCTCCCCCGCATAGATCCGGCGCACCTGTTCCAAAGTCAGGTTGTTCACCCGGTTCTCCGGGTTGACCACAAGGGCAATCCCATCGATAGCGATAGGGATCACCATCAGTCCGTTTTTCTCATCCCTTTCTAACTCCCTGGAGGAAGCCCCGATATCAGCAGTTCCCTCCCGTACCGCCTTGATCCCGGCGCTGGACCCACCACCCGCCACATTGATGGAAATCCTTGAGTTCTCTTTCATAAAGGCGTTGGCCAATTCCTCAGAAAGAAGGCTGTACAGAAGAGGAACCGGCGATATTGACGGTATTTGCCGGATTGGGGCGGGCACAGCCTCCCAGAATGACGAATATCATCAAGCTGATGAACAGTGCCACTACCCCACCCTTTGATCTATAAATCATCTCCAAATCCCCCTTCTGTTTGCCAACAGCACCCATTAATCATAGCGGCCAGTCTTGCCACCAACCAATCCTGCCCTTTATTGTATTTACCAAAGATTAAGGAATTATTAATCAAAGGTTATTCTTCTATAAATAAAAATCGCATCACAAAGGACTTAACCCACCTGATGCCCGATTGAACTTGTAACTTGTCCTGGAAATTGGCACCACTCATCCCTCACTAAAAAAGCGTTAATCTTAATAACGATATAACGATGTAAAATATTCTGGACACCCTTGCACTATTACCAAATAAAAAATGAGCCTGGTAACTTTTTACCAGACCCAACCATGTCTTAATAATAAATAAGCAGCCATTTAAAGGTTAAGTTCTTTGCGCTCACCCTTAACCATATAGTAAACCGACTCACCCACATTTGTGGCATGATCGGCAATCCGCTCCAGATATCTCGCAACAAAAAGAAGCTGTGCAGCCTGTTTGATGGTATGGGGGTCCTCCATCATGAAAACCAAAAGCTCCCGGAAAACCTGGTTATAAAGATCATCCACTTCATGGTCATAGTCGATCAAGCAGAGTACCATCTCTGGTTCCTCCTGAACATAAGCATCCAAACTGATTCTCGTCATCTTCTGGGTGATCTCCATCATCCGGGGGACATCGATCAGCGGCTTGAGCAGTGTCTGCCCAGAAATCCGCAGAGTTACCTTGGCAATATCGACAGCCAGATCTGCCATCCGCTCCAGGTCGGTGATAATCTTGATGGCCGTAGTAATCACGCGCAGATCCCGTGCCATAGGCTGTTGCAGAGCAAGAAGGCTTATACAGCAGTCTTCAATCTCCAGCATCAAATCATCAATGGCATCATCCCCGTCAACCACCTTCTGGGCCAATTCATCATCCCGCTGTTTAAGTGATTTCACAGCATGATAAATTGCTTCTTCTACCATAGTGCCCATCTTCAAAACATCTTCTTTCAGCACAGCAAGCTGTTCACTATAGGATTTTCTAGCCACAGGCCTTTCCCCCTTTCTTTTAGCCGAAACGGCCGGTAATGTAGTCCTCGGTCTCCTTCCTGGAGGGGTTGGTAAAAAGCTTATCGGTTTCACTGAACTCAATCAGGGACCCATCCAGCAGAAATGCAGTGTTTTGAGAGATCCTTGCCGCCTGCTGCATATTATGCGTGACAACAACAATAGTATAATCTTTTTTCAGCTCATCAATAAGATCTTCCACCCTGGCGGTAGAGATTGGATCTAAGGCTGAGCAGGGTTCATCCATGAGCAATACCTCAGGTTCCACCGCTAGAGCCCTGGCGATGCAGAGACGCTGCTGCTGGCCTCCTGATAGCTGGAAGGCAGATTTATGTAAACTGTCTTTGACCTCATCCCAGAGGGCAGCCTCATGCAAACTTTTTTCCACGATATCATTGATAACCATCCTGTCCCGGGTGCCGTGGCGGCGTGGGCCATAAGCAACATTCTCATAAATTGACTTAGGAAAAGGATTCGGCCTTTGAAAAACCATTCCCACCCGTTTGCGCAGCTCTACCACATCCAGTCCATTGCTGTATATATCACCCCCATCCAGCAAAATAGAACCTTCAATTTTCGCCCCTTGAATAAGATCGTTCATCCTGTTTAATGTTCTAAGCAAACTGGACTTACCGCACCCGGAAGGTCCAATCAAGGATGTCACCTGGTGAGAAGCAATATTCAAATTAATATTTTTCAGTACCTGGTTGGAACCATAATACAGATTCAGGTTGCGAATCTCAAACTTGTTCTCCATGTCTTCCTGCACCCCCTGTCTTGTCTGCGGGCAACGAAAAATAAAAACTGGAGCCCCTGCCAGGTTCACTCTCGGCCCAAACGCGGCCACCGTGGGCACTGACAATGTGTTTGACAATGGCCAGCCCCAAACCCGTTCCCCCCCAACTTCCTGCTCCTAGTTTTATCTACACGATAAAAACGCTCAAAAACACGGCTCAGGTCTTCAGCCGGGATACCGATCCCGCTATCCTTTACAACTACAACAACCTCTTCCTGGCCAGGCAGCAGACTGATCATTACTTGGCCACCCTCAGGTGTGTATTTCAAACTGTTGTCCATTAAATTTTCCAAACTCTGCCGGATCATATCGGAATCCGCCTGCACTATCACAGGCTGCTTCGGAAGTTCCGCTTTTAGAGAAAGACGCTTTTTCCGGAAGCGAGGCTCTAGCAGATCAATGATCTTTTTGATTTCTGAGGTCAGATCCAGGGGTATAAGCTGTGGTTCCACATCCCGAAACTCAATGCGGGAAAGCTCCAGAAGATCATTAACAAGCCTGCTCAGGCGATCCGCCTCCTCATTGATGATGTTCACAAACTCCTCTGCAGAACGGTGGTTGTAGAGAGCACCATCAAGAAGTGTTTCTGCAAAACCCTTGATTGAGGTCACCGGGGTTTTCAGCTCATGGGAAACATTGGCCACAAACTCAGCCCGCACCCTTTCCAATCGTCTGATTCTGGTAAGGTCATAGAGCACTACTACCACACCGGACCTTTTTTCCCCCTCCCCCAAGACAGGGGCGGCAGTTGCTTCGAGAATGCGTTCTTCAGGGTAAAATAGGGAGATTTCCGCACTCTGTATCTGCCACTCGCTGAAAACCATAGAAATCAAACTGCTCAAAGAATAGTTCTGGAGGGCTTCTACCTGTGATTTGCCCAGGATATCCCGGAGAAGAATACCCAGGGTTTCCTCTGCGGCAGGGTTAACCAAAACCACCTGTCCGCTGCTGTTTACCAGCAGCACACCACTTTCCATATTGACAAGAATGGCCTCCAGTCTGGCCTTGCTCTCTTCCAGAGCGCTGACAGTTTCCCTGATCTTATCGGAAAAGTCGTTCAGGGAGCGCGCTACCTCCCCCAGTTCATCCTGATTCCGGTATTTGACACGGGCATTCCAGTTGCCCTGGGCAAGCTGCCGCACCACCCGGGCAAATTCCCCCAGCGGGCGGGTAATCACCTGCACCAGCAGAAGCACCAAAGCCGTGCTTATAACAATAGCAAAGAACAGTGCTGCCAGGATTTGTTCTGTATTGCCGTAAGGCAAAGAGCGATAAAAAACAAGTCCTAAAAACAACACCACAGCCCCCAGGATAATAAGAAACCCCAGGGTCAGTCTAATGGTGATCCTGTTAAACCATCTGGTTGTTGAAACTTGTAACCCACCCCCCTTACAGTCTTAATATATACGGGACTGCCGGGATCGATCTCGATCTTCTCCCTCAGGTGCCTGATATGAACATCTACCACCCGGGTATCCCCGTAATAATCATAATCCCAAACCCTCTCTAAGATATGTTCTCTACTCAACACAAGCCCCGCATTCCGGCAGAGAAAAAGAAGCAGCTCAAATTCTCTGGGGGTCAATTCAACATCCTTGCCCCCACGCTGGACTTCATACTTCCCTGGATAGATAACCATGTCGCCAAAAGTCAAGGGCCCCTCCTCACTGGGCTTTCGCTGATCTGTACGGCGCAGTATCGCCTTCACCCGAGCAACCAATTCCCGGGGGCTGAACGGCTTGGTCAGGTAATCATCTGCTCCCAGCTCCAGCCCCAGAACTTTATCGATCTCCTCATCCTTGGCGGTCAACATTAATATTGGAGTTAAAATCTTCTCCTGACGCAGCAGACGGCAGAGAGCAAATCCGTCCATCTCCGGCATCATGATATCCAGAACAATCAGATCCGGTTTTTCTTGCCGGATAATTTCCCAGGCCTCCCGCCCATCCACAGCAGCTAGAGTATCAAAGCCCTCCTTCTGCAAATTATATGAAACAAGCTTCACAATAGCTTCTTCATCGTCTACTACAAGAATCCTGGGAGACATGTCTACCTCCTTATGTTTCCCTTTTCTCTCCTAATTCAATTTCTATACAAACAAATTTCATTATATTAACACCGTTATGTTGATCACCTTGGATATTACTTACCAGTTAAGATTTTTTCCACAAAAGCAGACGGCAAATCCTCCTCCTGGATAGCAATTGGAATTCTCATCTGACAAATGATATCAATAACTTCACCAGATCCCCCAGACAGTAAACCTGTTGTGCTCCCCGTTTTCGAGTATCTTCCTGCACAACCTGTAAAGCAAGGTGATTACCATGAATATCTGCTATTTTGCCAATTTTCATTTATTTCCTCCTTATTTTATTATATCAAATTTAAAACCACTTCTATCAATGACCACCCAGGGTGGTTTTCCCGCGGCTTGCTCCAATCCGGTTTCTTGCTCAGTCCTGCTGCAACCCGATTCCCTCCTGCACCTGCGAGACAGTCATCGCAACTGCTCACCCAGATTGATTCTCACATGATTATTTAATTTCATTGTCATTATAAATCTGGCAGGTTAACACTGCTTTAGAGTTATGTTAAAAAAGGTGACACTTTTATTAAGACAATGTTAAGCTGCCGAGATCATGGAGATCATGAGGACGGCTCGTGCTCTCTTTTCGAGCAATAAAACAGATCCTTTTCTAACGACCAACCATTTATCATCAAGTATTAGCAAGCCTCATCCCAGCTATCCGAGATATCTGCTCCCCATGCAGCAGTACAGGCAATAAACCAGTCTGCACCTGATATTCTGAATATATCGGCGAAATTGGGAGATCAGGAGAACCGTCAGACTGTGTGACAACTCCCCAAATCACCAGTTCAGCAGCCATAAAGGAGACATGACTGAAATAGCAGGATAATTGGTGTCCCTTATCCCTAAAAACAACCGAAATTTGGTCATAAGTGGGGGGATGGAAAGAGGCAAAATGGTTTTTCACACAGTCTGCCGTCCCCGTGATCTTCGTGATCTTTTTCAGGCAAACCACTTGTAATATTCTCCACCACACGTATAATATTTATTAACACGGGCAAAACGGTAGGTATTTGGATTTAAAATGTAGGACGGCAGGACGGCAGCATATAGGAGGATTTTTGTCAGCACTCCTAGGAGTGTATTGTTTTTTATATGACCAGCTGCGGCCGCCTGTTTCTGGAAGGGGGGAAGTAGACTGGTCTAATTTTTTCGATCCTGGAAGTACGGTATGACGGGAGAGGAGGATTTGTATGCAAGCGAGTCAAGTTGCCCGGCACCCCCAAAAACAGAAGATCGAAATCCCAATCATCGGCGGCCCCTTTGACCGCCTGACCGCTGTTTTGGAGGAATTTGAGCCGGGTGAACAGGGATTCATCATTCATCCCGAGCAGTGTGGAGTTAGCCCTCGCACTGTCTCACATGTGGTAGAGCGAGAGGTTGAGGTGATCGTTCCCGCACGCCTGCACCTGGCGGTGCTAGACATGAACCGTTTCAGCATCGAACGGGTTGGGGGAGGGGGGATCGGGTTGGGGATCGGTGTTTACATGCGAGCCCGAGTCCGGTCCACTAAAGAACCGGAAATCGTCGTTAATGGGGAACGCCCCTTGATTGCTCTGCACTTTGCCAGAGTGTTCAAAGAGATACTTCAGTACCCCGGAGGACTGGTAATTGAGCTGGATGACCATAAAAGACGCCATGTCGGCCTCGGCTCATCTTCAGGCACCATGTGTGCCGCCTGTATCGGCATCAATGAGGTTTTAGGGAGGCCCTTCAACAACCGGGAGCTGCGGCGCATCACAGGCTACAACGCCTGCGAAGAAAGCCCCAGCGGAAACGGCTATATCATCAGAACCTTTGAAACAGGAATCGGTTCTATGGTAGGGATCAACGGCGGCCTTGTTGTGGGATCCGATGATGCGGAGCTGATCTACCGCGCACCACTGGAGGATACCAAGGTGATCATCCTGATCCCGGATGTGCCCAGCCTGGAGGATGAGTACACAGGAAAGGATACCGCAGCAGATGCTGAGGTAGGACTTCTACTGAGGCGTGCCCGCTGCCTTGATGCACGGATGGGGAACCCCAAAGCTCATATGATCCTGCTGGATCTCCTTCCAGCGATAATAAAAGGTAATCTTGAGGCGATCGGTGAAGCCCTGCTGGACATTTCCTTTACCGGTTCTAAAAGAGCGGAATGTGAACAGCACGGGTTGTGCGGAGCGCCCATCTTCAATTACATCGGACTTTTTCGTGAAATGGGAGCAGAGGCAGCCGGGATGAGTTCTGTGGGCCCCACGGTTTTTGCTCTCACCAGGAAACCCCTGGTTTACAACCGCATCTTAAAATACCTGCATGATCAGGGTTTCCCCTCCAGCAGGATTATCGAAACAGAGGTGGACAATACCGGGGCACGGATCATTGAAAACAGCGAGGAGAGGAACTACCTTGATGAAGGATGGCTGCAAGGTTAAAATCTGTGGAATCACCAATCTGGAAGACCGCGAGATGACAGCAGCGGCGGGAGCGGATTATTTCGGAGTAATCGTTGATGTCCCCTATTCACCACGCACCTTGAACAGGGAAACCGCAGCCGGTTTACTGAAAGACGCCCCTCTTGACGGGGTGGCTCTCGTCTTCCAACAGGATCTGCAGCAGATAAAGCACCTTGTGGAATTCTGCCAACCACAGGCTGTCCAGCTGTTGAACCCTGTGCCGCTGGATTGGCTGCGGGAACTAAAAGGATCCTTTCCCGAAGTAAGCTGGTGGCAGTCGCTTTTCCTGCCCGCTGCAGGGATAGCCGCCCCGCACCTGAATATTGAAGAACTACGGCACACCTGCGAGACCGCCACCGGCCTTTGCAGTTGCCTCCCGCACCCGAATATAGAAGGACTGCGGCTGCAGATGCAGGAGTTAGCCACAGCCGGAGCAGATGCAGTAATCTTAGACACAGCTGTGAAAAGAGCGGGTAAAACGCGATTCGGTGGTACAGGGCAAACCTCGAACTGGGAGCTGGCCTGTTCATTGGTAGAAACATCTCCCCTGCCAGTCTTTTTGGCAGGGGGGATCAAACCGTCAAATATTAAGGTGGCATTGGATGCAGTTCGTCCAGATGGAGTCGACCTCTGCTCAGGAGTAGAGGTCAGGCCAGGGCGCAAAGACCCCGCCAAACTGCGGGAACTGATTGATCTTGTACGGATATGGGAAAAGGAGAACAACTGAGGAAAGGATGAAAGATAAATGAAAGCAGCCATAGTACATGGCGCAAATGACATTCGTCTTGAAGAGGTGCCACAGCCGGTTCCTGAACCGGGAGATATTGTAGTGCGTGTAAGGGCTTCAGGTATCTGTGCCACTGATGTGAAAACACTCCTTGGGCAGGGTCTGCCTAAAGATTTGCCTATTATTTTAGGACATGAAGTGGCCGGAGAGGTCTCTTCTTTAGGAAAGGGGGTGGAAGGCTTTGAGGTCGGCGACCGTGTGGCGGTCTACCCTATCGCTGTCTGTGGAGAGTGCGACTACTGCCTTGGTGACCGGCACAACCTCTGCCGCCACGAGTTTGGGCTTGCCCATGGGATCGATGGGGGATTTGCCGAGTATGTGCGCATCCCGCGTCAGATCATCAATATCGGAGGTGTTGTGAAACTTCCGCCTGAATTACCCTTTGAACTGGCAGCACTGGCTGAACCCCTCTCCTGTGGCCTGGCAGCTCTGCGGGTAAACAAGGTAAAACAAGGTGATACTGTTGTTATCGTCGGAGCAGGTCCCATGGGGACGATCCACCTGCTATTGGCTAAATGGCGTGGAGCCAAGGTTTTTATCATCGAGCAAAAAGTTAGCCGCCAGGAGTTCGCCAAAAACCTGGGGGCAGATGCGGTCATCGACCCCCATAGCCAGGATCCCCTGGAAGCAGTCATGAAACTGACCGGTGGGGATGGAGCAGAAGTGGTGATAACATCTTTGAGCGATCCACAGGTGATCGAGGATTCCCTTCCCCTGGTGAAAAAGGGCGGTGTCTTCAATATCTTCGGCGGTCCACCCGCAGGCCACAAGATCAGAATCGACCCACGCTTGCTCCACTACCGGGAGATCACCATCACAGGCAGCTTCGCCTCCACACCAGGGGACTTTCGAGAGGCTGTCTATCTGATCGGTTCCCAGGAGATCGATGCCGCCCGTTTAATCACTGACCGCTTCAGCCTTGATAACATGCTGGAAGCAGTGGAAAGAGCCCGCAGCTTAGAGATGATCAAAGGAATAGTACTTATGGGGTGACAGAAATGCACCGGGGACGGTTCCTAGCGCATTTCTGCACCGGACGTGCGAGGACTTCCGGCATCTGACTTCTGTTTTTTGGTTGGTCGTTGGAAAAGAAATTATTATGAGGTCTGAAAATCGTTTTTTAATTAACCAAGCCGATTACAAAATGAGATATGGGAAGCGGGAGGTTGGAAGTGAGAAGAGAAGTAGGAAGGCGGAAGTCGGAGAAAAGTAATAAAGCAATAAAGCAAGCCTGGCACCGGGAAGGAGGAAAATAGTTGACTGGATTAAAGAACAGGATGAAAAGGATCATCAAACCGGATACTGGGCGCAGCCTGGTCATCGCCATCGACCACGGCTATGCCCTGGGACCTGTGAAAGGAATCGTGGACATCGCCGGAACGATACGTGAGCTTGATGCCACAGGCCAGGTGGATGCCTGGCTGCTCACCAAGGGAATCTTTCGCCATGCATTTGAACCTGCCGGCAGCCCGGGAGTTATCCTGCGCATTTCAGGTGGGGCAACCATCACCGGGCCAGATATCACCAATGAAGGATTGGTAACATCTGTAGAGGAGGGGCTTTCCCTCGGTGCTGATGCCATGGCTGTATCAGCCTTTATCGGGTCGGAAAATGAGCGGGAAACCCTTGTAGGATTAGCGCGGGCTGCAGATGACTGCCACCGCTGGAATGTGCCCCTTTTAGGTGTCATCGGCCTGGGCAAGGCATTGGGAGAGAAGAAAAATGATACCAGATTCCTTGCCTTGAGCGCCCGGGTAGCAGCAGAGCACGGCGCAGATATGATCAAGACCTACTACACTGAACAGGGCTTTGAGGATGTTGTTGCCGGATGCCTGGTACCCATCATGATCGCCGGCGGCCCCAAGTGTGAAACTGACCTGGATACCTTGAAGATGATCCATGGCGCACTGCAAAGGGGTGCCTGTGGGATTGTCATGGGTCGGAACATCTGGCAGAGTCCCCACCCAGCAGCACTCCTCAATGCTGTCTGGCACCTGATTCACAAGAACTGCTCAGTCGTAGAGGCACAAGATGTTTTGGAGAAAAGCACAGCATAAATATAGCTCACAGGTATACAAAGGCACATTCCTTAACATTATGGAAGCTGTGTAATAAATTTGAACAGGATTCAGAAAAAATACAACTCATTAAACCAGGCCGGTGAATACTCACCGGCCTAAATACCATATCACTGCCACCTATGTAGAATAGCCTCTATAAACTCTACCTCTATTGACTCTATTTTAGTAGAGTATCCTATAAAGAAGGCTAGGTTGGGTGATTTGACGCTTACCTTCATTTAACTGTAACAAATACCGAAAATTCCTTTTCCCAATAACTAACCAATACTATTTGAATGCCTGAAATATGCAGATCAATCTTGCATTAACCGATGATAGGTATCAACCATCGCCCTCCTTTCATTTCAACCCTTGAAAAGCTCACCTGTACAAACCCGGAAAAAAGTTTGACAGAACACTAGCAGCCAACACAGGGCAAGCAAACAATAACAAATAAACCCATAGGATTTGAGTGGCGGACACTGGAAAATTGACGCAATTAAAAAGGTTGCCCCTGCATAAGCACCCAGAGGGAAGGTGAACGCCCACCAGGATAATGCATAGGGCAGGTTCCTGTGCAAAATATTGATCAACGTAACAATACCGGCGATGATCAGCCACCAGAAGCCGAAACCCCAATAGATTAAACCAAAAAGATTTATTGCTGACTGAACAAAGCCCCCCAGCCAATGACCACTCGCCGCCCCCAAATTCAGCAAGGCAAGGGTACCTGCTCCGATTGGACCCAAGTAGATCCAAATGGTAGGAACTAAACTGCCCGGCAGAGGAGGAGCTACGATCAATCTATAGAAACAAATCACCGCCAGGAAGATGAAAAGAAAGAACCCCATCCCCCATAAAGCATAATTGATCAGCAGCAATAGTTTTTGAAAATACTGTGGCCAGTAGGGCAGGAGTTTTGCACCGGCAATGGGAGCCACAATGAGACTGACTGGCGGCATAAACCAGGCCGGGTTCAAATCTGCAATCGTTACCTTATTGAAAAAGTTGATTACAGGTGTGGCAATGGCAAATACCAGAGCCAAAATCGCTCCTAAAACCCAGCAGGCTTTGGCAAAACTGACCGCCAACTCCATACCGAGGAATCCTGTTCCTACAACCAGGAAATCTACCGCTAACACCAGGCATCCGATTGGCAGCGTGGCATAGAATTGCCCTATAATAGGGTGATTAAGGTCACGCAGAGCATACTCTGTAAATAAAAACCAACGAGTGATCCAGGGAATAAGCAGTACACAAAAGAGGATGACATTGAGTATCCATAAACCAACTGCCACACTGTTCAACCAAGGCCAGTAGCAGGAGTAGTATTTGCTGGTAACCGCAAAAATTCCAGTCCCCATAACAGAAGCGAACCAGGACGGGGCAAAATTCTTGATCACCTGTTTAAAACCCCTTATCTCAGGTTCAGACAAATCCGAATGCGCATCCAAAACAACCTCTCCTTTCCACACCTTCTCAATGATACAAGGCATTATTCCTTACTTACATTCTAATGACACCCGCCTCTATATTCACTGCACATTCTTGTCATGTTTCTGCACTATTTTTAGGCAGATTGATCAACATATCGAAGATCCAAAAGAAAGACATAAAAAAATACCGGTTTTTCCGGTACAGATAGTCCAGGCAGATATTTTTACTCTATCTTGTAACTTTATGCTTTTTTCTATAAAGTCCTGGTGTGGTGCCGGTTTTTTTCTTAAACAGACGTGAAAAATAATTGGCATCTTCATAGCCTGCCTGTTCGGCGATATCAGAGATGGAAAGTACGGAGTTGGTTTTAAGCAGTTCTTTGGCCTTTTCTAATCTTATTGTTGTGAGAAACTCCGTTAATGTTTGTCCCTGCTCCCGGCTGAACAGATAGGAAAAATAGGCCGGACTAAGATGAACCTGCTGCGCCACTTCCTCAAGTGTAAGCGATTTCATATAATTCTTCAAAACATAGTCAACTGCTGATTTGACATATTGCTGAGACCTGGTCAAACTGCTTGGACAGGTTACTGTTAAACGGGAGGCAGCAATTTCCTCAACACAAATACTGATTGCTTGCCTCAGATCTTCCGGATGTACAGGTTTGACAAGATAATCTTTTGCTCCACAGCGAACTGCCTCCTGAGCGTAATTAAAATATGCATATGCCGTTAAAAAAATAATCCTGGTTTGGGGATTTACTTGCATAATCTTTTGGGCAGCAGCAATACCGTCTTGACCGGGCATTTTAATATCCAGCAAAATAATCTCTGGCCGATACTGTTTTGCCAAGACTACTGCTTCCTGACCTGTGCCTGCTTCTAGAATAGTATTAAAGGAAAATTTGAAATTTTCAATCATCTGTCTAAGCCCACGACGAACGATAGGCTCATCATCTGCCAGTAAAATCTTCACTTCCTCACTACCTCATATAATGAAGGAACCCGGAGCGTTACTTCCGTTCCCCGGTTCTTTTCACTCTTAATGCTGACACCATAATCTTTACCATAAAGCGCACGGCAGCGTGTGTGAACATTGATGATCCCGATTTCACTCACTTCACCTGGCAATTCCTCTCGATTGAGATTTTCAAATATTTTTTTTAATTCTTGAGGTGTCATACCAACGCCGTTATCCCTTACATGAAATATTAAATCTTCCCCCTGTACTTCTGCCTGTAATTCCAGATGCCCAACCCCTTCGTAGGGTTCCAATCCGTGTGTAAGCGCATTTTCCACCAGCGGCTGTAGTGATAATGTAGGTATCTGGGCATCTAGGATACCACAAGGAATATCCATTACAATCTGAACCCTGTCTTCAAAACGTGTTTTATGGATGAGAAGAAGATTCTTCACAACATCCATCTCTTCTTTTACAGAAGTCAGCAGATCACTATCATTAAGCCTGGCCCGCAGCAGACTACTCAAGGCATTGATGATATCCGGTGTTTTTTTCGCTCCTTCTATGACAGATAACATCTGGATCGTATTAAGGGTGTTAAACAGGAAATGGGGATTAATCTGATAGCTGAGCGCGCGCAACTCTGAGTTTAGTAATGCTTTTTCTGTCTCCGCCTGCTGGATTTTGGCTTCAGTAGCCCCCAACCTTAAAAAACAATTGCTGACAGCATAAAGTGTCTCACCAAGCAGCAGCACCTTTTCGCGCTTTTTAACCGGTATCTCCTCGTAATATGCTAGCAACCTCTCGTCATGCAAATTCAAATCAGCAACTTTTTGTAAAACCTGTCTTGCATCTTGAGTGCCGGTGTCTATTCTAATCTCTCCTGTTGCCAATGCTCCGACACCCCCTTGTTCACCTTGTAGAGGGACAGTAAGAACATATAAACCTGCATGGCAGGAGAATAAATGGTGTTTTTTCGGGTTAAGATAAACACACTTTTGGGCTGTTTCTCGGCATCGTTGATAACCTACAGGATGACTGCGAATTAAACGGCAGAAATTGCATTGTTGTTTATTGATAGGAGTATAAATATAGGCCCCTGAAGAGTTTACATATTTAATCCAACTCTCATAAGTAATGCTTAAGTTCTCCAGCAACGGTTGAATAATACCCAGGTTTTGTTGAAAGGGGATATCGTCCTTACTTCCCATAAATAAACAAACCCCCTCTCTCTTTAACTTTTATCAAAAAGTTCTATGATATGACAGTTCTATTAGGCCGATAAACTCGGTCAGCAAGAGACCTTGTTGAACACCTCTGATCATATAATACAACATTGTTCAGCTTATTCCTTCCATTTTTATATAATTTGGCCGAAAAGCCTCGCCCATGTGGGGATGAAGCACACCCGACACCTAATTCATTAAGCTCCTAAATTGCGTGTTAGCTGCTGTTTCCTGCCACGGTTAACTGCTACCAAGGCACCTGTGCTGCTGAAAAAAGCGGGCAGCAAAAGCAGCGCCAAAAGTTCGCGAACACCCGGGGCCACGGGAAAGAGCATATAGATAAGGGTCAAGGCCAATCCACCGGTACAGACCCCTATTAACCCTGCGGGCACCCAGTTCCTGATGCCCCCCTTATGACCGGCTACATAGCCGCCGCAAAAGACACTCAAAAAAAGGACAATGGATAAAATAAGAACTGAGAAAATAGGTGCCTTTACTTGAAAATAAAACATAAATCGCTGCCAAGATCATCCCTATAAAAACCAGAAAAATAGAGGTTCCTGCCCCCAGTAGCAGAGCGGAACCTCTTTTTATTTTCCTCACCTGTGATCACCCCCACAAAAAAATTGATGTCAGATGCCGGAGGTTGCTTCCGTCCCTCTGTTTTCATTATCTGACGGTGACAACTGGGCAACATGAACATCTACGCTAAATAGATGTCAGAAGTTACCACAAACTGCTTCCAATAGTTTCGTATCATTAGATACTTTAGCCTCTGTTTTTCATATCTGCTGGTGCTACCTAGTTGGCATGTCATCTACCATATTTTTACGCCTTTACTCCCCCAATTATTACCCAGTAACATTGCCCTGATATGCTGCCTGGCACCTGTATTACCAGCACCTGCTATTACCCTGGGACAGTCACCCCGGAGAATCACCTGGCCCCCATCATTTTTACAACTGAAAAGAACCAACAAAAATAAAAAGGGGGAGACTAGATATTTCTAATCTCCCTGCAGAAATATATTTGAACAGAGAACTATTTCACCGGAATAAATTTATCTGCTACTATCTTTTGTCCTTCAGAGCTCAGTACAAATTCTATATAGGCTTTGACAATGCCCTCTGGTTCACCCTTGGTCAGGTAGAGAAACGGCCGGGCAATTTTGTAGGTTCCGTCTAGTATAGTAGCCTCGGTAGGTTCAATTCCACCAATTTTAAGGGCTTTTACCGATTTATCCAAACTACCAAGAGAAATATAGCCTATCCCATTAATATCACCTGCAACAGCAGTACGGAGAGCACCTGTGGCATTCAGCACACTCGCTTTTCCGCTGATTTTAGTGTCTTTTCCCATGACCATCTCTTGAAAGGCATCCCGGGTTCCAGAGCCCTCTTCTCTGGTAAACAGGTTAATCGCTGCGCTCTTCCCGCCGACATCATCCCAGTTAGTGATCTCTCCTGCAAATATTTTTCTTGTTTGTTCAACAGTGAGTTCATTTACTTTGTTTTGCGGGTGAACAACGATAGCAATTCCATCTTTAGCAATGATTGTTTTGCTAAGAGAGCCAGCCTCATCGGGCTTAAGGTCCCGGGAAGAGGCTCCGATTTCCGCCGTGCCTTCTTGTGCTGCTTTAATCCCTGCCCCAGAACCACCTCCGGCAACGTTAATATCAACCTGCGGATGCTTTTCCTTGAAAGCCATGGCTAATTCCTCAGAGAGCGGCTGTACAGAAGTTGAACCAGCAACAGTAATAGCTCCTTTCAATTCCGATGACCCTTTTCCTTTCGTGGGATCCTGACCAGAATCGCTGCACCCAACTGCCGCCCCTATTAAAAGCAAAGCGGTCATCATTATACCCAATAACTTTACCTTAGAAATTTTCACTGCTCACATACCTCCTCAAATAATTAATTTTGGCTTCTTTCTCATAGTAAACATTGATAATTAACAACCCATTACGGCTATGTTAAGAAAATCACCCATTTAATTAAGGGACTGTTAATTGATAAAGGGACGGGGGTGTTGACACAAATATGTTGTTATGGTATTGATTACCTTGGGGTGATTTTTTTGCCAAGAACAGCAAGGACAAAAAGTGAAAGTGGAATATACCATATTATTATGAGGGGAATAAACCGCCAAATTCTATTCGAGGAAGAAGAAGATAGTGTAAAATTCATTCAAACCATACAAAAATATAGGGAAATTTGTGAATATAAGTTATATGCTTATTGTTTAATGGGGAACCACCTGCATTTACTACTAATGGAAGGTAAAGACCCATTAGGCACTGTTATGCGGAGGATATGCAGTAGTTATGTTATATGGTATAACAAAAAATATAACAGAGTAGGTTACTTGTTTCAGGATCGTTTTAAAAGTGAGCCAATAGAAGACGCTACATATTTTCTCACAGTACTTCGGTACATCTTTCAAAATCCTGTGAAGGCCGGTATTGTAACAAGAGTGGAAGACCATGTCTGGACAAATTATTCCGATTATTTCGAAGAAAGTAGTAAAACCGACATTGACTTTGTCCTTAGTTTATTTCACACAGATCGAAAAAAGGCTATAAGCAGCTTCCTAGAATTCATAAACCAGGAAAACAATGATCAATGCTTGGACGTTGAAAGAAGGCAAATAACCGATGCCGAGGCCGTAAAAATAATCAAAAAACATTGCAAAGTTGACCATGCCATTGATTTACAAAAGTTTGATGTAAACAAACGGAATCAATGTTTAAAGGATCTTAAGAAGGTATATGGTCTATCCATCAGGCAAATTGAGAGGTTAACTGGAATCAGTAGGGGAGTAATTCAAAAGATATAATGCGACAAAACCCCCGTCCCCCTGTCACAAAAACGGTGCAGCTCCCCAGCTTCCTAGCCGCACCGTTTTACTCAAATCATATCAGTCTTTTTATTGAGGGCCGCCTGGGCATTTGTCATCTCATCATCTCATAAGATGACAAGACCCCCGTCCCCCTGTCACCCTAGGGCTTCATTCAAAACCTGATCCATATGGTCAACAAGCACAAAGTTGAGTTTTCTTTTCACATTGGGGGGGATCTCCTCAAGATCCTTTTTGTTTTCCGTTGGCATAATTACAGTTTTGATTCCTACCCGGTGTGCAGCGAGCACCTTTTCTTTGATGCCGCCCACAGGAAGAACACGTCCTCGCAGGGTGACTTCCCCGGTCATGGCCACATCATGCCTGATGCGTCTGCCGGTTAGGGCTGAAACCAGGGCAGTTGCCATGGTAATTCCGGCTGAGGGCCCATCTTTAGGAATGGCACCCTCCGGAATATGAATATGCAGGTCATGTTTTTCGTGAAAGTCTTCATCCAGTTGGAGATTGTCTGCCCGGGAGCGGACGAAACTGAAGGCTGCCTGGGCAGATTCCTTCATCACATCGCCCAACTTGCCGGTAAGGGTAATCTTACCCTTGCCCCTTACGGATACCCACCTCTACACTGAGTACCTCACCGCCGACCTCTGTCCAGGCGAGGCCTGTGGCCACCCCAACTTCGTTTTCTTTCTCCTTTTCACCGGAGTGAAAGCGTGGGATCCCTAAAAAGGCATCCACATTGGCCGCGGTAACCTTGACGCGGTATTTCTTGTCATTGACCACCTCCCGGGCTGTCTTGCGGCAGATGGTCGCAATTTCCCGCTCCAGGTTGCGCACACCTGCTTCCCGGGTATACTGTCTGATGATATCGCGCAGAGCGTTCTCCGAAAACTGGAGATGATGCGGTTTGAGCCCATGCTCTTTCAGCTGCTTGGGAACCAGGTGGCGTTCGGCGATCTTCACCTTTTCCTCCTCAGTGTAACCTGAGAGATGGATCACTTCCATCCGATCAAGCAGCGGCCGAGGTATGTTGTACTCCACATTGGCAGTGGTAATAAACATCACCTTGGAGAGGTCAAAGGGCACCTCAATATAGTGGTCACTGAAGGCATGGTTCTGTTCTGCATCCAGCACCTCCAGCAGAGCAGAACTGGGATCCCCTCGGAAATCGGCATTCATCTTATCTACCTCATCCAGGAGGAAAACAGGGTTCTTTGTCCCCGCCTGCTTCATCCCCTGGATAATCCTGCCCGGAAGTGCACCAACATAAGTCCGCCTGTGACCCCGGATTTCTGCCTCATCACGGACACCACCCAGGGAAATCCGCACAAATTTTCGCCCCATTGCTCGAGCAACTGACCGCCCCAGTGAGGTCTTACCAACACCTGGTGGACCAACAAAACATATAATGGGGCCACGTATCTTGGTCGCCAATTTTCTAATTGCCAGGTACTCCAGGATCCGCTCCTTAGGCTTCTCTAGGGCGTAGTGATCCGCCTCTAGAATCTCCTCAGCCTTATCCAGCTTGAGACGGTCTCTCGTCTCCTTTGTCCATGGCAAAGATAACAGCCAATCCAGGTAGTTCCGGACTACCACCGCCTCTGCAACCATCGGCGGCATCTTTTCCAAGCGGTCCAGCTCTTTGAGGGCTTTCTCCTCAACTTCTTCGGGAAAGTTTGCCTCAGCAATGCGCTCCCGCAATTCCTCTACCTCAGCCTGGCGCTCATCCTTTTCACCCAATTCCTTCTGGATCGCCCGCATCTGCTCACGCAGATAATACTCCTTTTGCGTCTTTTCCATCTGCTTCCGCACACGCATGTTGATCTTGCGCTCCAGATCCAGGATCTCCATCTCTCGAGAAAGGATCTTCCCTAACTCTTTCAAGCGCTCCTTGGGATCGAAGGCCTCAAGTATGGCCTGTTTATCCCCTACGCGCAGGTTGATATGAGCCGCAATAATATCCGCAAGCCGCCCCGGGTCATCGATGGAAACAATAGAAACCGCAGCCTCCGGAGGAATTTTCTTACCTGCCTTGACATATTCCTCGAACTGGTTGGTCACTGTTCTCATCATTGCTTCGACCTCAGGGGTCTTTTCATAATCCTCTTGATATTCATCAACAACTACCTGGATAAAGGGCTCTGAAGACAGGTAGTGTTTAATCCTTCCTCTCCTCAGACCCTCCACCAGCACACGGAAAGTTCCCCCCGGCAGCTTAAGCAGCTGCTTAATTTCAGCAATTGTTCCTACCTGATAGAGGTCATCTTCCCGCGGCTCATCTGTCTGAGCTTCTCTCTGGGTGACAAGAAAAATCTCCCGGTCATGGAGCATCGCTTCATCGATAGCGCCAACCGACTTTTCTCTCCCCACATCGAGATGAATTACCATGTACGGAAATACCAAAAGACCGCGCAAGGGAAGCAGTGGTATAGTGCGCCCATCCTCGTCCTCGTCACGCTGAACCATAATGCTTTCTTCGAAATGTTGGTCTTGTTTCTGAGACATACAGCCACCCCCTTTTCACCTGGGAAGATGTTTTGTTTAACTACATTCTACCCCAAGCTTGATAGTTCCTGCAACAAAATGGACCCTAACTTAATGGAAAAGGGGTAGCAGCATCTCATGCTGATACCTGTCCGGTTCGACGAATCGGAGGAAAGGCCAGGCTGATCACCTCTTCCAAATGACGAACCGGAATCACCTCAAGGGGGGCTTCACGGAAAAGCTCCTGCCAATTTTCCTGTGGAATCAACACTCTTTTCGCACCCGCCCTAAAGGCAGCCTCTACTTTGGCCACAATTCCCCCAACAGGCTTCGACATCCCCCAGCAGAGAGATCTCACCGGTCATAGCTACCTGGTTGTCCACCTGCTTCTTAGTAAGGGCAGAGTAGATACCCACAGCAATAGCCACACCCGCAGATGGCCCATCTGTAGGCACAGCTCCGGGGAAGTTGATATGGATATCATAACGCCGCGGATCCTCATCAAGAAAGCCTCTCAGTGTTGTCAGAGCATTATCTACAGAGTTCCTGATCATGCTCTTACAGCGTACACGCCTTCCCGCCAGGCCGCCCATTTCCTCTTCCTCCACAATACCAGTCACCTTTACTTCTCCACGCTCCTGCAGAGGAGGATTTACAGACACCTCAATCTCCAGAAGTGTCCCCAAATTTGGCCCCATCACAGCAAGGCCGTTAACCAGCCCAACCGCAGGCTCAGATGGGATCTTCCGCTCCGGGCGAGGGGAATACCGGCCGCTGTTCACCACCCACTCCACATCAGCTGCCAAAATCTCTTTTGTTTCCCTTTCTTGGGCGAGCCCGGCAGCAATTTGAATGATATTGACGGCCTCTCTGCCATTGCAGGCGTATTTGTCCACCACATCCAGTGCCCCTGGGCCAAAAGTGAACCCAACCCTTTGAACAGCATTCTCCGCTATTTTCCTGATCTCCTCAGGCAGCAGTGACCTGAAAAAGACCTCCACACACCGCGACCGGACAGCAGGGGAGATCTCCTCCGGCAGCCTGGTGGTAGCCCCAATCAGGCGGAAGTCAGCCGGCAGTCCGTTCTGGAAAATATCGTGGATATGTGCCGGAATATGTGTATCCTCAGAGTTATAATAGGCGCTCTCCAGGACCACCTTGCGGTCCTCCAGCACCTTCAAGAGCTTATTCAGCTGGATCGGATGCAGCTCTCCGATCTCATCGATAAAAAGAATTCCCCCATGGGCTTTAGTGACCGCCCCGGGCTTGGGCTGGGGGATCCCAGCCACTCCCATCGCCCCTGCTCCCTGGTAGATGGGATCATGCACAGAACCGATCAGGGGATCAGCGATCCCCCGCTCATCAAAGCGTGCAATGGTAGCATCCATCTCCACAAATTTAGCGTTCCTCCCGAAGGGAGATAAGGAATTGCTCTTGGCCTCCTCCAGTACAAGTCTGGCAGCCGCAGTCTTCCCCACCCCCGGTGAACCGTAAATCAGCACATGCTGGGGGTTAGGGCCACAGAGAGCGGCACGCAGGGCTTTCAGCCCCTCCTCCTGCCCGATGATCTCCTCAAAGCGCTGGGGGCGTGTTCTTTCAGCCAGCGGCTCAGCAAGCGAGATCCTGCGCAGGCGCTGGATCTTCTCCAATTCCTTTTTCGATTCCCGGTCCACTGCAACCCGGGTCCCCTGCTGACTGCGCAGGAGATTCCAAAAATACAAACCGACAACAACGACAAAAACGATCTGGATAATCCCGATCACACCACTAAATCCTGTCAAATTGGGATATGACACAACAACCACAGCTCCTATCCCGGTAATTTCCGATATTTAACACTCATTATTACCAGAAACCGTGGTTTTTAACCTGAACCGGGGAAGGCGTGCAACGGGGACGCGTGCAACGGGGACGGTTCCCGGTGCATTTCTGCGTGTAAGGGGGACAGTTTAGTGGTTAGTGGTTAGTGGTTAGTGGTTGGAATAAAAATACTGCCATGTTGCCTAAAAAAGATAACATTGTGATCTCGATCAATAGGACATTCTACCGACGACTGCTTCTCAGCCCCTCAGACTTCCGACTTCCAGTATCCGGCTTCTGTTCTTTAGGTTGGTGGTTAGAAAAGTTATGTTGTCTAAAGCGGATCGTTAAGGTCGCCAGGGTTATGTGTGCCATCCATTAAGCCACAAGGCTGGGCATTCCGATGCCCGGCTTCTGTTCTTTGGGTTGGTAGTTAGTCGGAAGTCGGAAAAAAGATGGGCTTGTACCTGGAAGCAACAAAGGGCTGAGCCACATATCATCTAACGCCACACTGGATGGCAAACACCTGGTACCGAGTTGACGCGAGTGAACGAGCACAAAAAAATAAGGGGTGCTGTGCACCCCTTATGCTGTTTCGCTCTTTTTCTTGCGGTCTTCGGTTACCTGTATCGGTTCTTCCTTTTTCTCGATAACCTCTTTGGTTATCACACACTTGGTAATGTCGTCCCTGGATGGTATATCATACATCACGTTGAGCATGATGTCCTCCAGGATTGCCCTCAAGCCCCGGGCACCTGTCTTTCTGCGCACAGCCTCTTTAGCCACTGCATGGAGAGCCTCATCTTTGAATTCCAAAGCGACTCCATCAAGCTCGAAGAGCTTCTGGTACTGTTTCGCCAGGGCATTCTTCGGCTCTGTCAGAATCTTGACCAGAGCGCCCTCATCAAGTGCCTCAAGAGTGACAATTACAGGAACCCTTCCCACGAACTCAGGAATCAGGCCATACTTCAGAAGATCCACCGGCATGATCTGGCTTAAAATCTCGCCAATTTCTTGCTCCTGGCGGATGATCTCCGCTCCGAAGCCGATGGTTTTCTTGCCTGTCCTGTTCTGGATGATCTTGTCTACTCCTTCAAAAGCACCCCCGCAGATAAACAGGATATTTGTTGTATCGATCTGGATAAACTCCTGGTGCGGATGTTTTCTCCCTCCCTGGGGAGGCACACTGGCAACTGTCCCCTCCAGGATTTTTAAAAGCGCCTGCTGTACCCCTTCCCCGGAGACATCCCGGGTGATCGACGGATTCTCTGATTTGCGAGCTATTTTATCTATTTCATCGATGTAGACGATTCCCTTCTCTGCCTTTTCCACATCATAGTCCGCAGACTGGATCAGCTTGAGCAGAATGTTTTCCACATCCTCCCCCACATAGCCGGCCTCAGTCAGAGATGTTGCATCAGCAATAGCAAAGGGCACATTTAAGATACGGGCCAGGGTCTGAGCCAAAAGGGTTTTCCCACAGCCCGTGGGACCAAGCATTACGATATTGCTCTTCTGGAGTTCCACATCATCGGCTCGCATCCCTACATTAATCCGCTTGTAATGATTGTATACGGCCACCGAAAGGATCTTCTTGGCATATTCCTGGCCAATAACATACTGATCGAGAACTGCTTTGATCTCCTGCGGTTTGGGAATGTCACTTAATTCTAATTCAGTGTCCTCACCCAGTTCTTCTTCTATGATTTCGTTGCATAGTTCAATGCACTCATCACAGATGTATACACCAGGCCCTGCAACCAGTTTCTTGACCTGGTCCTGCAGTTTGCCGCAGAAGGAACACTTCAGTTGTCCTTTTTCATCACCAAATTTGTACAAAAACGCGCACCTCCCTTAGGGATTACACCTTCTCATCAACCCGATAAGTGATTACATCGTCGATGATACCATACTCTTTCGCTTCCTTAGCGTCCATAAAGGTGTCACGATCGGTATCCTTTTTAATCTTCTCAAGTGGCTGGCCGGTCAGTTCTACAAGGATTTCATTAAGCCGGTCCCTTACCTTGATGATGCGCTTAGCATGAATTTCAATATCGGTAGCCTGCCCCTGAGCACCTCCCAAGGGCTGATGGATCAAAATCTCGCTGTTGGGAGTAGCAAAGCGCTTACCCTTATTGCCGGCAGCTAGCAGGAAAGCCCCCATGCTGGCCGCCAGACCGACACACATTGTAGAAACATCAGGTTTCACATAACGCATGGTATCGAAGATCGCCATCCCAGCGGTGATGGATCCGCCAGGAGAGTTAATGTAAATGAAGATATCCTTTTCCGGATCCTCAGCTTCCAGAAACAGAAGCTGTGCGATAATGATATTTGCTACATTATCATCTATGGGAGTACCCAAAAAAATAATCCTGTCCTTTAAAAGCCGCGAATAGATATCATACGCTCTTTCACCGCGATTCGTTTGCTCAACCACGACAGGAACCAAATACTGTGCCTTAGTCATCAGATCACCTGCTCTCATATTCTTATTTTCTTCTAACATTAATATACCAAATTAATGAACCTGTTAAAAGAGGCCGCAGTTGATCTAAACTCCGCGGCCCTTTCCATCCACCTTTTTGTGATTAATTCATTAATCTTCTTCAGGTGGCTGCGGTTCTTCTTGGCCGGCTTCATCCTGTTTCTCTTCTTGCTCTCCTGTTTCTTCCTGTGGTGGCTCCTCAGTAAGCGCAACTGCATTGTCGGCCAGGAAATCCCGCACCTTGTCAAAAAGCAGTCCCTCTTCCAGGAAGTAAAGCTGGTTTCTGGCTTCCAAATCTGCGCGAAGCTTATCTGCATCTACATTATACTGGGCAGACAGATCATCTATCTCCTCTGTTAATTCTTCAGGAGTTACCTTAATTCCTTCAGCCTTGGCCACTGCACCGAGCACAAGCCTAGTTTTGATCGCCGCTCGTGCCCCTTTCTCCAGTTCTTCGCGGAGTCCATCAGTATCTTTGTTGCTCATCTTCAGGTAGTCATCGACAGTAACCCGCTGCATGGCCAAACGCTGTACAAAGCGATTGGTTTCTATTTCTAGCTGTTGATTGAGCAAGGTTTCAGGAATATCCACTTCAACTCCATCAACAACCTTCTCCACAACCCTCTCCTTAAAGATGCGCCTGGCGTTAATATGCCCTGTTTCTTCCATTTTATCGCGCAGGAATTCTTTAAATTCATCAAGTGTTGCGCATTCACTGACATCTTTTGCAAAGTCATCATCGAGCTCCGGATACTCTTTCTCTTTAACAGCAATAATCTTCACCTTGAATTCAGCTTCTTTGCCTTCCAGGTCTTCGTATTGAAAAACCGATGGTAAATTCATGGTGATATTCTTCTCTTCTGCGGGTTTCATGCCCAACAAATGGGCCTCCAGACCAGGGATAAACTTTGCCGCCCCCACTTCTACAATCTGATCAGGTCCTGAAAGCCGCGGCTCTAGATCACCATCAACTCTTGTTTCCAGTTCAATAACTGCGACATCCCCGTCATCTACAGGTTTGTCACCGGCATCAACCAACCTGGCATGCCTCTGCTGCAGTAGTTTGAGGTGAGCCTCAATCTCATCATCCCCTACTTTTACCTCAGGTATAACCGCAGAAACACCTTTGTATTCTCCTAAATCAACCTCAGGAAGAACCTCTACTTTGGCATCGAAAATAAAGGGTTTCCCTTCTTCCATCTGTACAACATCGATCTCCGGTTTGTTGATTGGTTCGATGGCGGTTTCCCGAACTGCTTCTTCATAAGCCTCAGCGAGGAGGATTTCCAGGGCTTCCTCATAAAGAACCTCTTTCCCCAAACGCGCCTCCAAGATCGGGCGTGGTGTCTTTCCTTTGCGGAATCCGGGGATAAGAACTTTTTTTACAACTTTACGGTAGGCCTGATCAAACGCCTCTGCCACCTTTTCCTCTTCCACTTCCACGTGGATTGTTGCCTGGTTTTTTTCTATGCTTTCCAGGGTTGCGCGCATTTATGCTCCTCCTCATTCTTTGCTTGCCATTATCATATTTACAGGCATCCCCGGCTGTTACTTAATAGCCAAGCATGCCTTACAAACAGTATGGCTCTTGGTGCGGGAGAAGGGATTTGAACCCTTACGGTTAACCCACTGGATCCTAAGTCCAGCGCGTCTGCCAATTCCGCCACTCCCGCGCTTACGTAGCAATAATAGCACCGCTTTTTTTGTTCGTCAAGTCGATTTTCAGGAAAACTGGGATTAACGGGTGACAGGGGACAGCCCCCAGTGCACATGCATATCCCTCAGGCTCCCGACTTCCGGTTTCCGGCTTCCGTTTTTCGGGTTGATAGTTAGTCGTTTGTCGTTAGAAAAAAGATGGTGTCTGGCACACAAAAAACATCGTCATTAGAAAAAGGACGGTGCCTGACACCTGGAAGCATCATATATGAGTTTGGCTCTGTTTTTTATTTATGCCAGTGTCCACCTGGGCGACATAGCCTATCTACCAGGAATAAATACCCCCTCTTTCCGGTTACATTAAGTACAGGAATAACCAGTAACAAAAGGGGGCTTCTCAAAGATTAATGGAAAAAATAGTGGCTATTCTACTCTTGATTCTTCTAGGAGGCACTCTGGCGTATGTAATTTACACAAACATCATTATCCCTCTACGTAAACCCCCAGCGTAAAAACAGAGCCTGATGCCGGATGTTACAGCCTCTTAATCCTCTACAGGATTGAATTACCCTATCTGTCACCCGCAATCAACAACCTGGTCAAAAAAGTGGTTGGTGGTTGGTGGTTGGTGGTTAGTGGTTAGTGGTTAGTGGTTAGTGGTTAGTGGTTAGTGGTTAGTGGTTAGTGGTTAGTGGTTAGTGGTTAGTGGTTAGTGGTTAG